>JADCHX010000012.1 GCA_020248265.1 Rhodocyclaceae bacterium | reverse complement strand
GGCCTCGCAACCGCCCAATGTCTGACGACCATAGCGGAGTGGAACCACCCCTTCCCATCCCGAACAGGACCGTGAAACGCTCCAGCGCCGATGATAGTGCGATCCTTTTCGCGCGAAAGTAGGTCATCGTCAGACTCCCCTTCCGGCTACCTCACCCGTAGCCACTCAAACGCCCCGTCCCAAAAGGTTCGGGGCGTTTTCGTTTCCGCTACCAACTCAGCAAGGCTGCGCAGCATGAAGATCCCGACCTTGGTCATCCATGTCCACGATTACTGCCATCTCTGCGAGACCATGATCTCGCAGTTGCAACCGCTGGTCGATGCCGGGCGAATCGTTCTGCGGATCGTCGATCTCGACGAGCACCCCGAACTGGAACCTCTGTACTCGGAGCGGGTGCCAGTGCTGACCCACGACGATGACCAACTGATCTGCTTCGGCCAGTTGGACCGAATCGCCCTGGCGCGCGCGTTGATGCGGTGAAGCCCGATTGCCGGTGCGCGTACACGCCAGCGGTGCGCCAGCGAAGACCCCGGCGGTACGGCAACTTGGCTAGAATCCTCGTGCCTGCTTTCTGCGGACTTCCGGTCGGCAGGGACCAGCGCGAAGTCACACAGGAATCGACGCATACCCGATGCAGTACATCCGCAACTTCTCCATCATCGCCCACATCGACCATGGCAAGTCAACGCTGGCCGACCGATTCATACAGCGTTGTGGCGGTCTATCCGACCGCGAGATGGACGAGCAGGTGCTCGATTCGATGGATCTCGAGCGCGAGCGCGGCATCACCATCAAGGCGCAGACGGCGGCGCTGAAGTATGTCGCCCGTGACGGCCATACCTACAGCCTGAACCTGATCGACACGCCTGGCCACGTCGACTTCTCGTACGAAGTGTCTCGCTCGCTGTCGGCGTGCGAGGGGGCGCTGCTGGTGGTCGATGCATCGCAGGGCGTCGAGGCGCAGACGGTCGCCAATTGCTACACCGCGACCGAACTGGGCGTGGAGGTGGTCGCAGTACTGAACAAGATCGACCTTCCATCCGCCGAACCCGAGCGAGTGATCCAGGAGATCGAGGACATCATCGGCATCGATGCGCACGATGCGGTCCGTGCAAGCGCAAAGACCGGTCTCGGTATCGACGACATCCTCGAGCAGGTCATTGCGCGCATCCCGCCGCCGCAGGGTGACCCGGATGCTCCCCTCAAGGCGCTGATCATCGATTCATGGTTCGACAACTACGTGGGCGTGGTCATGCTCGTCCGGGTCAAGGACGGCACGCTCCGCCCGAAGGACAGGCTACTGCTGATGGCCACCGGCGCGGCCTACACCTGCGAGCAGGTGGGCGTGTTCACGCCCAAGGGCAGGCAGACCGAGTTGCTCTCGGCGGGCGGCGTAGGCTACATCATCGCTGGCATCAAGGAGTTGAAGGCGGCGATGGTCGGTGACACGGTCACGCTGGCAGAGCGTCCGGCAGCAGAGCCGCTGCCGGGCTTCAAGGAAATCAAGTCGCAGGTGTTCGCCGGCTTGTATCCGGTCGAGTCGAATGCCTACGAGGCCTTGCGCGATGCCCTCGAGAAGCTGCACCTCAATGATTCTTCGCTGCGCTACGAGCCGGAGACATCACAGGCGCTGGGCTTCGGCTTCCGCTGCGGCTTTCTCGGCCTGCTGCACATGGAAATCGTGCAGGAGAGACTCGAGCGCGAGTACGACATCGACCTCATCACTACTGCGCCGACGGTGGTCTACCGCATCCTGATGCGCGACGGCGAGACCATCGAGATCGACAACCCGTCGAAGCTGCCGGAGCAGTCGAAGATCGACGATATCCTGGAGCCGATGATCAAGGCCACCATCATCGTTCCCCAGGACTATGTCGGTCCGGTGATGACGCTGTGCAACCAGAAGCGTGGCGCCCAGAAGGACATGCACTATTCCGGGCGCCAGGTGATCCTCACCTACGAGCTGCCGCTGAACGAAGTGGTGATGGATTTCTTCGACAAGCTGAAGTCGGTCAGTCGTGGTTACGCTTCCCTCGACTACGAGTTCACCGACTTTCGTTCCTCCGACCTGGTGAAGCTCGATATCCTGATCAATGGCGAGAAGGTCGACGCGCTGTCGGTCATCGCGCACCGTTCGACCAGCCAGAGCCGCGGCCGTGAACTCGCGGTGAAGATGCGTGAACTGATTCCGCGCCAGATGTTCGATGTTGCCGTCCAGGCGGCGATCGGCGCGCACATTATCGCGCGAGAGACCATCAAGGCGCTGCGCAAGAACGTGCTGGCCAAGTGCTACGGCGGTGATATCTCGCGCAAGCGCAAGCTGCTCGAGAAGCAGAAGGCCGGCAAGAAGCGCATGAAGCAGGTGGGGCGGGTGGAGATTCCGCAGGAGGCCTTCCTGGCCGTCCTTCGGACCGACAGCAAGTGACCATGGAAGAGAGTGGACAGTGAATTTCCCCCTGATCATGCTGGTGCTGCTGGTCATCACCGGTGCCATCTGGCTGCTAGACAGGTTCGTGCTGAGGCGCAACCGGCCCGAGGGCAAGGGCGAACCCTGGTGGATCGAGTACCCGAAAAGCTTCTTCCCGGTCATCCTGATCGTGTTCGTGCTTCGGTCCTTCCTCGTCGAACCGTTCAAGATCCCGTCCGGCTCGATGATTCCGACACTGCTCGTGGGCGACTTCATCCTCGTCAACAAGTACACCTACGGTATCCGGCTCCCGGTGGCGAACGTGAAGGTGTTCGACATGGGATCGCCGCAACGCGGCGACGTGATGGTGTTCCGGTATCCGGACGATCCGTCGCTCGACTACATCAAGCGGGTGGTCGGCGTGCCCGGCGACCGCGTGGCGTACCGCGACAAGCGACTTGAGCTCAATGGCCAGCCCGTTTCGTTGAAGCCGGTCGGCGACTACAGCTATGTCGAGGGCGGGCTGTCCTTCGTGAATGCACGGCGCCTGTCCGAAACGATCGCGGAAAGGCCGCACGATATCCTGGTGCAACCGGATATGCCGACCATCCAGACCAGTGGTGTCCGGCGCTTTCCGATGCGCGAGAATTGCGAATACAATGAAGCAGGATTTACCTGCACGGTTCCGCCAGGACACTATTTCACGATGGGCGACAACCGCGATGCGAGCGCCGACAGTCGCTACTGGGGCTTCGTACCCGAACGCAACATCGTCGGCAAGGCAGTGATGATCTGGTGGAATTTCGACGCAATGTCCCGAATCGGCACGCGGATACAGTGAAAGCTTTCGCCATGCGCAACCGGCAGAAGGGCATAACGATCGTCGGAATGATCTGCGTCAGCATCGGACTCGTGTTCGTCTCGATCCTGGCCATGAAGCTGGTGCCGGCCTACATCGAGCGGTACACCATCGGCAAGATCTTCCGGCAGATCGCCAACAACCCGGCGTACGCCAACGCTACGGCTGCAGATGTGCAGGCCGCCTTCAGGCGCCAGACGACGGTCGACTCCGTGAATGCTGTTTCCCCGTCCGACCTCGTGATCACCCGCGAAGCCGGGCAACTGGTCATCGAGACACGCTACCGGGTCACGATCCCGCTGATCTCGAACATCAGCCTGCTGGTGGATTTCCAGGCGACCTCGCGCTGAGGCGGCCTTGCCGCCACGCGCCGCGTCCGCATTTGCCGCTGAAGATGTCCCGCGCGATCCAGCACGCATTCTCGGACCCAAAGCTGCTCGAAAGGGCGCTCACGCATCGCAGTTTCGGCGCCGACAATAACGAGCGGCTCGAGTTCCTCGGCGACAGTGTCCTGAACTGCGTCGTCGCGCAGGAACTGCTGGAGCGTTTCCCCTTTGCCGCCGAAGGGGAACTGTCGCGTCTGCGCGCCAATCTCGTCAACCAGCAGGCGCTGTTCGAGGTCGCACTGGATCTCGACCTGGGTGCTTCCTTGCGGCTGGGCGAGGGCGAGGCACGGACTGGCGGACACCGGCGTCCGTCGATCCTTGCCGATGCGTTCGAGGCGGTCGTCGGTGCGGTATTCCTCGACGCCGGTTACGATGCCGCGTCCGCCTTCGTGACCCGCAACCTGCGCGCGCGCCTGGGTGCAATCGACATCAATGCGCCGGCCAAGGATCCGAAGACCCGCCTGCAGGAATGGCTGCAGGCGCGCCGGCACCCACTGCCCCGCTATGCTGTGGTCGGAATCAGCGGCGAGGCGCATGCGCAGCGCTTCGAGGTTGAGTGCGTGATCGACGTCCCTGGTCTTGCCACCCGCGGCAGTGGTACCAGCCGCCGGGCTGCGGAGCAGTCTTCCGCCGAGGCCGCCTGGCTGCAACTGGCGCAGCGCCCATGATCCAGCCTCGGCTATCGGGTCGTATCGCGATCGTCGGCCGGCCGAACGTGGGCAAGTCGACGCTGCTCAACCGGTTGATCGGCGCGAAGCTCGCCATCGTCTCGAAGCGGCCGCAGACCACGCGCTCCAACCTGCTCGGCATTCTCGCCAGGGGCGACCAGCAGTTCGGATTCGTGGATACGCCAGGACTGCAGGACAACCGCAGCGGCCACCAGTCGCGTACCTACAACCGTGAGGCCATCCAGGCGCTTGAGAGCGTGGACGCCGTTGCCTGGGTGGTCGAAGCCGACCGCTTCCGACCTGAAGACCAGGCTGTCGGTCGGGCGCTCCCTGCATCACTGCCGGTGGTGCTGGTGATCAACAAGATCGACCAGTTGCAGGACAAGCGTCGCCTGCTGCCGTTCATCGACCGCGTCCGCCGTGAGCGCGACTTCTCGGCGATAGTCCCGGTCAGTGCCGAGCACGATGCCAACTTCGATTCCCTGCTCGATGCGCTTGCCGTCCACCTGCCCGAGCAGGAGGCCCTGTACGACCCGGAGGCGTTGACCGACCGCGGCGAACGCTACTTCGCGGGCGAGATACTGCGCGAAAAGCTGTTCCGCTTCCTCGGCGCCGAATTGCCTTACGAATGCGACGTGTCGATCGACCAGTTCGAGGAACTGCCGCGGCTGCGCAGGATCTACGCGACCATCACGGTCGCCAAGCCCGGCCAGAAGGCGATCGTGATCGGCGATCGAGGAGCACAGTTGAAGGCGATCGCCACTGCGGCGCGGGGCGACATGGAGGCGCTGTTCGGCTGCAAGGTGTTCATGGAACTGTGGGTGAAGGTCCAGCGTGCGCGTGGGCGCCCGACGGCCAGCCAGGACATCGCCCTGCCGGGCGAACCCGGGCAGGACTGACATGGCTGGCGGTGGAACCCGGGTCACACAGGTACCAGCCTTCGTACTGCATACGTATCCGTTCCGCGAGACGAGCCTGATCGTCGAGGCGTTCACCGGACAGTACGGGCGGATCGCATGGGTGGCGCGTGGTGCACGGCGCGCCGGCTCCGCGATGCGCGGCCTGCTGCTGCCGTTCCAGCCGATGGCGGCCGGCTGGGGCGGCCGGGGCGAGCTGCGCACCCTGCACAAGGTCGAGTGGATCGGCGGGCTGCCGCCGCTCAGCGCGACGCCATTGCTCTGTGGCCTCTACGTCAATGAACTGCTGCTGAGGCTGCTTCGGCGCGAGGATCCGCATGAGCAATTGTTCGAGGACTATGCACGGGTGCTGGTCGAGCTGTCCGGCGGCAGCGGGCTCTCCGCGACGCTGCGCCGCTTCGAACGTGCCCTCCTTGCCGGGATCGGCTACGGGCTGGTGCTGGACCGCGACGCGTCCTCGGGTGCCGCGATCGATCCTGGCGCGCGCTATGTTTATCAGGTCGGCATCGGACCAGTTCCAGCGGACGGCGACCGCGAGGGCATAGAATTGGCGGGACAGACACTGATCGACATGGCACACGATCGCTATGCCGATGCGCAGAGCCTGCAGGAGAGCAAGCTGCTGACCCGCCATGTGCTGGCGCACTACCTTGGCGACCAGCCGCTGCACACCCGCGACCTGCTGCGTTCGTTGCAGAACCTCTGAAACCGAAGCTGGGAGCGCGGTTCCATCCGCGATCTGCACAACGATGACCCGACTGAGCGTCAACCTGAACAAGATCGCCCTGCTGCGCAACTCGCGCGAAAGCGGGCTGCCGAGCGTTACTCGGGCGGCGATGATCTCGATCGCGGCAGGCGCCGCAGGCATCACCGTGCATCCTCGCCCCGACGAGCGGCACATTCGCCCGAGGGATGTACTCGACCTGTCGCGGCTGCTCGAGGGCTATCGCGGCGTGGAGTTCAACATCGAGGGTAATCCGTTCCACAACCTGATGAAGATCGCCCTCGACATCGTGCCCGACCAGTGCACGCTCGTACCGGACGAGGCGGGCGCGCTTACGTCCAGTTTCGGCTGGTCGTTGCCCGCGCGCGCGGCAGAACTCGAGCCGGTGGTTCAGGCATTGAAGGACGCGGGTATTCGCGTCAGCCTGTTCTTGGATCCGGATCCGGCCTCGATGCGCTTTGCGCGCGAACTGGGTGCCGACCGGATCGAGCTGTACACCGAAGCCTATGCGCGCCATTCTGACGATCCGGCAGTGCTGGCGCAGTTTGTCGAAAGCGCACAGGCGGCCCGCGCCGCCGGACTTGGCGTCAATGCGGGACACGACCTGAACCTCGCCAATGTCGGCAGGTTCGTCGCGGCCGCGGCGCCGGTCGACGAGGTATCCATCGGTCATGCACTGATCGGAGATGCGCTCGAGATGGGGCTGGACGCCGCCGTGCGCGCATATGTGGCTGCACTGTCGGCCGGGGAGGTTGGAGCATGATCTACGGTATCGGAACCGACCTGGTCGCGCTCGATCGGGTCGAAGGCCTGCTGACCCGATACGGTGAGCGCTTCGTCGAGCGCGTGCTGATGCCGGCGGAGCGCGATGCCTTCGCGCGATCGTCCCGGCCGGTGAACTTCCTCGGCCAGCGCTTCGCCGCGAAGGAAGCCTGCTCGAAGGCGTTCGGCCTCGGCCTGCGCTATCCGGCGACGCTGCACCAGATGGGATTGGCGAGCGATCCGCGAGGCAAGCCGCTGTTGGTGTTCGGAGACGCTCTCGCGGCGCACGCTGCGCGCGAGGGGGTACTCGGCGGGCATGTGTCGCTCACCGACGAGCGCGGGATGGCGTGCGCGATGGTCGTACTCGAACGGGCCGATGCAGGCGGCGCACGATGAGCCCGGCACTGCTGCGTTCCGCACCGCGTCCGCTGGGTCCGGTGATGCTCGACGTGGCCGGCCTTGCGCTCGACGCAGATGACCGTCGGCGGCTGCTGCATCCGAGCTGCGGTGGCGTCATCCTGTTCTCGCGCAACTTCGAATCTCCGGCGCAGCTGGCCGCGCTGGTCGCCTCGATCCATGCGCTGCGTACCCCCGCGCTCCCGGTCGGTGTCGACCATGAAGGGGGGCGCGTGCAGCGTTTCCGCGCCGGCTTCACCGCCATCCCGTCGATGGGTTCTATCGGCGCTCGCTGGACAGAAGATCCGGCAGGTGCGTGCCGGCGGGCTGAACTTGCAGGCCATGTGCTGGCTGCCGAACTGCGCGCTTGTGGCGTCGACTTCACGTTCGCCCCGGTGCTCGACCTCGACTTCGGCCGCAGCGGCGTGATCGGCGACCGTGCTTTCCACAAGGATCCGTCCGCGGTCACGATGCTCGGCCGAGCGCTCGTACGCGGGCTGCGCCGGGCGGGGATGGCCTCCGTGGGCAAGCACTTTCCTGGACATGGATATGCCGAAGCGGATTCGCATGTCGACGTTCCGGTGGACCCACGCCCGCTGGACGAAATACTCGCATGCGACGCGCTGCCCTACGCGCGGCTGGCGCCAGGCGATCTTGCCGCGGTGATGCCGGCGCATGTCATCTATCCGCTCGTCGATCCGCGGCCTGCTGGCTTTTCCAGCTACTGGCTACAAGAGGTGTTGCGCCGGCGGCTGGGCTTCGACGGGGCGATCCTGAGCGACGATCTGTCGATGGAGGGGGCACGGGTCGCCGGGGACGTCGGCGAGCGGGCTCGCGCCGCACTGTCTGCGGGTTGCGATCTCGTGCTCATCTGCAACCGTCCGGACCTGGCCGACCAGTTGCTGGCGTCGCGGCTGCCCCTGGTTGATGCCGTGGGTGCCCGCCGCCTGTCCGCCCTGCGTGCCCGTGAAGGGGCCGGCATCGATCCTGCGGCTGAAGACCTTGGGCGCCTGCAGGCATCGCCTGGCCATGCGGCCGAACTTCAGGCGCTGGCGGCGGGGTGATCCGGATCCCCGCGACGGCGATCCTTGCCGGTCGCAGAACGCCTGCACGCAATGACCCACCCGCGCCCGGACCTGTTACCTTGTAGCCTGGATGATCGAGCAGGGCACGCTCGATCCGTGTTCCCGATCCCGCGTCCCCGGCGCTGCTGCCGGGCCGCTGATGGCCTTCCGACGGCAGCCTGTTTACCCCATGTCCAATCTCTCCGACCGGAAACCCGAGGATTACGTCTTCGAGGACTGGCAGCGCCTCCATGAGACCGATCCCGAGGTGTTCGAACTGCGCCGCAAGGAGGCACTCGAGGCGGTCATCCAGTCCGCACCGGCCGGCATGCAGCCACGCCTGCGCGGCCTGCAGTTCCGGGTCGACATGGAGCGTTCCCGTGCAGGCAGCGACCTGGGTGCGTGCCTGAAGGCGCAGTCGATGATGTGGGACAGCCTGATCCGACTGCAGGATGCGTTGTCCGAACTGTCGGGTATCCAGAAAGACGGAATGCTCGCCGCAGTCGCCCGCACGCGGGCGGAGGCGCCGAAGGCCACGGTGATTCCATTCCGTGCTGCGCGGCGGACTGCCCCTGCCGGGCACCCACCCGAGGCCGAGCAGTGACGGGACAGCAATGCCCTGCCAGCTGCTCCCGAAGGTGAACGAAGGTATCCGACGCTGATGAGTCCGTTGTCTCCGGAGCTTGACGGTCCGGCTTCAGGCGAGGGATTGCCGATCGTCGCGCAACCGGAACGCGACGTATTGCTCAAGCGCGTGGCCGAACTGCCGCACCTGCCAGGGGTCTACCGGATGATCGGTGCCGGCGAGAAGGTGCTCTACGTCGGCAAGGCGATCGACCTGCGCAAGCGTGTGGCATCGTACTTCCAGGCCGGCCGGCATGCGTCGCCCCGGATCGAGCTGATGGTGCGTCAGGTATACCGGTTCGACGTGACCGTCACGCGTTCGGAATCGGAAGCGCTCCTGCTCGAGAACAACTTCATCAAGTCGCTGCAGCCGCGGTACAACATACTGTATCGCGACGACAAGTCCTACCCGTACCTGCGCATCGGCCCGGGCGACTTTCCGCGCCTGGCCTTCTATCGCGGTGCGCTCGACCAGAAATCCCGATTCTTCGGACCGTTCCCGAACGCTGGTGCGGTGCGGGCCAGCATCCAGCTCATCCAGAAGGTGTTCCGGCTGCGCACCTGCGAGGACACGGTGTTCCGCAACCGTTCCCGCCCCTGCCTGCTGCAGCAGATCCACCGCTGTACTGGTCCATGCGTGGGGCTGGTCGACACGGCGACCTACGCCGAGGATGTGAGCGACGCCACGCTGTTCCTGGAAGGGCACGACGACCTCGTGATCGAGAAGCTGGTGCGCCGCATGGAGTCTGCAGCCGAGCGCCTGGCGTTCGAGGAGGCCGCGACGCTGCGCGACCAGATCCAGGCATTGCGCAAGGTCCGCGAATCTCAGTTCGTCGACGCCGGCACCGCGACCAATGCCGACGTGGTGGCCTGCGAATCGATCTCCGGGCGCTTCTGCGTGAACATCGCGATGATCCGCGCCGGGCGCCACGTCGGCGACCGCAGCCTGTTTCCCGACCATGCCGATGGTGCTGCGTCGTCCGAGGTGCTCTCGGCGTTCCTGTCGCAGCACTACCTTGGCGCGGATGTGCCCGAGCAGATCATCGTGCATCCCGCGATCGAGGCGGATGGACTGGTCGAGGTCCTGTCGCAGCAGGCCGGGCGCAGGGTGCAGCTGTCTTCGAATCCGCGCGAGGTGCGGCGGCGCTGGCTCGAGATGGCCATGCAGAATGCGCGCCTCGCACTGGAGCGCCGCCTCGCCAGCCAGCAGAACCAGGAGGCGCGCCTGTCGGCGCTGCAGGAAGCCCTGGGCCTGTCTGACGTCGTGCGCCGCATCGAATGCTTCGACGTGAGCCACACGATGGGGGAGGCGGCGGTCGCGTCCTGCGTGGTCTACGACGGCGACGGCATGCGGCCGGGCGAGTATCGCCGGTACAACGTGTCGCCCGATGCACCGGGCGATGACTATGCCGCGATGCGCGAGGCGCTCGAGCGGCGCTTCCGGCGGGCAGTGGCTGGCGAGGGCCGCCTGCCTGACCTGCTTCTGATCGATGGCGGACCTGGCCAGTCGCGCATTGCGCGCGAGGTACTGGACGACCTTGGCGTGAACGACCTCCCGGTGGTCGGCGTGGCGAAAGGGGAGGGCCGCAAGCCCGGCCTTGAGACCCTGGTCTTCACCGACGGCCGAGAAGGCCTGCAACTGGCGATGGACCATCCGGGCGCGCACCTGGTGCAGCAGATCCGCGACGAGGCGCACCGGTTCGCCATCCAGGGGCATCGCGCCCGCCGCGACAAGAAGCGCGTCGGCTCCGCGCTGGACGGGATTGCCGGCGTCGGACCGAAGCGCCGCCAGCAACTGCTCGCGCGCTTCGGCGGGCTGCGCGGCGTCGCCGCCGCGAGCGCGCAGGATCTGATGCAGGTGGAGGGCATCAGTCATTCGCTCGCTGAACGCATCTATCGGGCGCTACACTGAGCAGATGTATCCCGCACTGCCAAACCACCTCACCTGGGCGCGCATCGTCGCGATCCCGATCTTCATCGGCATCTTCTACCTGCCAGACGACTGGCTCGGGTTACAGCAGAAGAACCTGCTGTCGACCCTGCTGTTCGTGGGCGCCGCCGTCACCGACCTGCTCGATGGCTACATCGCACGCCGCTACAAGCTCACGACACCGTTCGGCGCCTTCCTGGACCCGGTCGCCGACAAGTTGATCGTCGCGGCCGCACTGATCCTCCTGGTGGAGCTGGATCGTGTCGGCGCCGTGATCGCCGCGATCATCATCGGGCGCGAGATCACGATCTCCGCGTTGCGGGAATGGATGGCCAAGGTCGGCGCAAGCCGCAGTGTCGCGGTGTCGATGATCGGCAAGGTGAAGACCGCCGCGCAGATGATCGCCATCCCGATGCTCCTGTACGGGGCGCCCCTGTTCGGCATCGACGTGCAGATGTTCGGCACGTGGCTGATCTACCTGGCAGCCGTGTTGACGCTCTGGTCGATGTTCTATTACCTGCGCCGCGCAAAGCCCGCTGCCGCCGGGCCCGGGCAGGATGGTTGAAGTTCAACACGCTGAAGCATGCGATCAGTTGCATGTTTCGATCACCGACACCTTGACATCCTTGCCGCCGAATCTATAATCCGTCCTCCTGTGATGCGGGAATAGCTCAGCTGGTAGAGCGCAACCTTGCCAAGGTTGAGGTCGGGAGTTCGAGCCTCCTTTCCCGCTCCAATCATTCCCTGGGGAGCGCACGTCGCGCTTCCCATTTTTGTTTGATCGGTCTGCATTGCTCCGAAAACGCCGACGTTCGTGCGATCGGAGCATGGGTCGATCACCAGTCCGGACCGTTCAGACGGGCAAGCAGGGCGGGGTGGCAGAGTGGTCATGCAGCGGCCTGCAAAGCCGTGTACGCCGGTTCGATTCCGACCCCCGCCTCCATATTGATTTCGCTGCCCGGGTGGTGAAATTGGTAGACACAACGGACTTAAAATCCGTCGCCCTTCAAAGGGCATACCGGTTCGAGTCCGGTTCCGGGCACCAGTCACCGTGATCATCTACGACTTTCACTGCGAACTCGAGCACCGGTTCGAGGGCTGGTTCGGCTCGCAGGATGATTGCGAGCGCCAGTTGCAGGCGAGACAGGTCCACTGCCCGGTGTGCGACTCCTCGACGGTATCGCGCCTGCCCAGCGCGCTTCACGTGAAGAGCGCCGCGCGAGATGTCGGGCCCTCGACAGGTACGTCTGTCGCAAGCGGTTCGGCGCACTCGGCATCGCAGGCGGAGAGGGATGTACCGGACGCGGCCGTGCCGCAGGCGCCCGCCGAATTGCGCGAGGCCATGGAAAGGCTGCGTCGCTGGGTCGCATCCACGGAAGATGTCGGCCGGGGATTCGCGGAGGAAGCACGCCGCATCCACAACCAGGAGGCACCGGAGCGCGCCATCCGCGGCGTGGCCACGCGCGCCGAGGCAAGGGCACTGGTCGAGGAAGGGGTCCCGGTGCTTCCGCTACCGGCGCACCTCGTCGACAAGCAGCACTGACAGGGTCATGCAACCCACTCGCTGACCGGTGCGCGCGCCTCGTGCAGTGGCTGGGTCACCACGTCGACGAGTGTCGGTCCCGCATGTTCTGCCGCAGCGGCGAAAGCTGCGCGCAGCATCGACGGTTCGGTGACCCGCCAGGTACGCACGCCATAAGCCTCGGCTACCTTCGCATGGTCGGTGCGGGTGAAGTCGACCGAGAAGTAGCGTTGCCGGAACCCCGTCTTCTGGCCAGCCTTGATCCAGCCGAACACGCTGTTGGAAACGACGACCATCATGATCGGCAGGCGCAGACGCACGATCGTCTCAAGTTCGCCGGCTGTGAACGCGAAGCTTCCATCGCCCATCACCGACACGCATTTCGCCTGCGGCCGGCCGAAGTGGGCGCCGATCGCGCCCGACATCGAGTAACCCAGTGCGCCATGCGCCCGGTTGGAGATGAAGTGACGACCTGATTCGCGGAAGCGGTAGAAGGCGGAGAAGTAGGGGCAGGGCGTACCGGGATCGCATACCACCACCGCATCCGATGGCAGTACCTCGTTCAGCGTCGCCACCAGTCGCTCCGGCAGCACCTGCGTCTCGCCGCTTGTCGCGAGTTGGTCGAAAGCGGCGAACTTCTCCCTCAGCGCGCGCGCAACCCTGGCCGCGCCGTCTCCCGACTTCACCTCCGGTGCGCGGCGGCCAAGCTCGGTGTCGATCGCATGCAGCGCGAGACGCGCATCGCCGACCAGGGCGACCTCGGTCCGGTAGATCGCGCCGATTACCTGCGGATCGGCGTCGATATGCACGATTCGTGTGCCGCGGGCAGGGAAACGCCAGCGCTCGGTGGTCACCGAACCGGCGCGGCAGCCGATGAACATCACGAGATCGGCCTGTTCGACCAGCGCGCGGGTGGGCAGGGTTCCGCCATTGCTGCCCACGACCCCCAGGCATAGCGGATGCGTCTCCGGCAAAGACCCCTGGCCGGAGATGGTCGTGGCAACCGGTGCGCCCAGCCGCTCGGCGACGCTCGCCAGTTCGGCTTCGGCGCGGGCAATGACCACGCCACCACCGCAGATGATCAGTGGTTGCCTGGCCGACAGCAGTGCGGTGACCGCCGCGCTGACTGCCGCGGGATCGGGGCTGCATCGCCACGACGGATAGGTCGCGTGTTCCGGTTGCGCCCAGATGTCGTCTGCCTCGACCGAAAGATCTTTCTGTATGTCGAACGGCAGCGCGAGGTGGGCCGCGCCCGGCTTGCCGCTGGTCATTGCGCGGAATGCCGCGCGTACCGTTTCGGGCAGACGGTCGGCGCGGTCGATCACCGCGTTCCACTTCGTGAGCGGTTTGAACAGCGAACGCTGGTCGAGCTCGGTCAGCGTGTAGCGGCCGCGCGAGGTCGTGGCGATGTCCGTGGTGATTCCGAGTACCGGTATCGAGCTCTCGTTGGCCTCGACGATGCCAGGCAGGATGTAGGTCGCGCCGCCACCGCTCGGACCTTCGCAGACGCCCACGCGGCCGCTCACCCGCGCATAGGCGTCGGCCATGTAGGCCGCCGAACGCTCGTCGCGCGTCAGGATGTGCTGCATGCCGTGGTCGAGCGTGGCGAGCGAGTCATAGAGTGGCAGGCTGGTATCGCCGCACAATCCGAAGATATGCCGCACGCCATGTGCCTGCAGCATGCGAACCATGGCGTCTGCGCCGTTGAGCTTGGTCATCTGTCGCGTTTCCGTTAAGCGGTTGCCGGCAGGCCGGCGCGGTATGCGGCGATCGCAGCCACGCCCGGGCGCACGATCGTGATGCAATCCGGTAACGTACAACGTTCGAGGGGCTGCGGTCGATGGCCGCAAACATCAACCGCATTTGCAGGGCAGTGAATGATGATTATGTAAAACTACGTGTCGAAGAAAAGCGCGCCGAAGCGCGCTCTCCCTCGACACATGCAGCCTACTTCGACCGTACGGCTGTCCAGCCCTTGCCTTCGATGCGATCGCCCGCCACACGGCCGGAATAATCGCGCGAAGCGCCGCTGCCGTCGACCAGCGCGAAGCTGATCTGGTCACCGCGCAGGCTGCCCCTCGCGACCTTCACCGAACCGCTGCCGCCCTCGAACTTCTGGTACTGCTGCGTCAGCGAGACGGTCATCGGTGCGCCCGAAGCCGGCGTGATCGTCCACGTTCCGGCGACCTTCGCCGGAACGATCCAGAGGTAGATCGTCTGGTTGCTTCCCGCGACCGACTCGGTGCGGTCTGCTTCCCAGTCGCCCATCGTAAACGCGTGCGATACCACACGGGTTCCCGGACGCATGTCGAGAACCGTCGGGCGCAGTTTCAGGTTGAGGCCGGGCAGCAGGTACATCGTGACCACCGCCGCGTCGGTGAAGTTGTGCTCGAAGATGTTGGCCTGCAGGAAGCGCGCCTTGCCGGTCAGCCCCATCTCGTTGGCCCAGCAATTGGCGATGTTGAAGCGGCCGTCGTCGAGCTCGATGCCGCGGGCATTGGCGCCGCGCTTGGCTGCCGCCAGCACGATGCGGCCGTCGCCGGAACCCAGGTCGACCAGCGTTTCGCCTGCCTTCAGTTCCGCGAAGTCGAGCATGCGCTCGACGGTCTGCAGGCGCGTGGGAACGTAGATGACGTCACGGCCCGGCCCGGTGTCGTCATACTTCTTGTGGCAAGCGGACGGACGCTGGTCTTCGGTGTAGAGCTGTGCGAAAGCCGGACCGGCAACGACGAGGCCGAGGCTGATTGATAGGAGGCCAGCCACGCCTCGGAAACTGTGCATCATGATGTCTCGTTCTCCCTGTGGTTGAAGGCGACGCACCCCGCCACCATCAGCCAGAGAATATCGCGTTTGGCCGGTCGTGGCGGCACGATCTCTGCGCGGATGACGCTGTGCATGACAAGCCTTGCGGCGGCTTCAGCTTCGCTTGCGGGCGCCTGCAGAAGAGGCAGCGCGCCGTGTGCTCCAGGCATCACTTCTTCTCCGCAGCCTCGATCATTTCCGCGATGCGCAGTTGCCCTGCACTGCGTGCCCAGGCTACCGCAGTGCGCCCGGCATCGGTCGCGCGTGTCGCATCGGCACCGCGTTTGAGCAGCAGCGCGACGGCTTCGCTGCGCCCTTCGGAGGCCGCCATCATCAGCGGCGTCGTACCGTTCTCGGCGGCCGCATTGACGTCGCCTCCGCCGTCGAGCAACAGCGACAGCACACCCGCGTGCCCGCGCAGGGCGGCGTAATGCATCGCCGTCCAGCCCGGCCCATCGGCGTTGATACGCGCCCGCTTGCCGAGCAACTCGCGCACGATCGCCTCGTTACCGCCCAGGGCCGCGTACATCAGTGGCGTCTCTCCGAAGCGGTTTCGCGACTCGATGCGCGCACCTGCTGAGAGCAGCACCGTGAACACCGCGCGGTTGCCGCGCTGCGCGGCGCGGGCCAGCAGCGTGTTGCCATCGCGGTCGACGGTGTTGACGTCGATGCCACGGGCGAGCAGCGCACGCACCTCGGTGGCCTGATCGGCATCCACTGCCTCGAACATCCGGTCGAACGCTGACTGCGCGATCACGGGTAGTGCCGCAAGCGCGGCCAGGACGCCAACTGCTGCAGCGACGAGCCTGCGTTCTATCGCCTGGGGGCGGTCTCGGTCTTTCATGCGGGAACCTTGAAGAGCGTACGGAAATTGCGCGTGCTGGCCTCGGCGATCGCTTCTACAGGTACCGATCGCAGGTGTGCAATCTCCGCTGCGACCAGTGGCACGTAGGACGGTTCATTGGTACGGCCGCGATGCGGCACCGGCGCCAGGAAAGGAGCATCGGTCTCGATCAGCAGGCGCTCGAGCGGCACCGCGCGTGCGACCTCCTTCAGCGCTGCGGCATTGCGGAAGGTCACGATGCCGGAAAACGAGATCATGAAGCCGAGCGCCATCGCCGCGTGCGCGACCTCGAGCGTCTCGGTGAAGCAGTGCATCACGCCGCCGACCTCGGAAGCGCCCTCCTCCCGCAGGATGGCCAGCGTATCGTCGGCTGCCGAGCGCGTATGCACGATCAGCGGCTTGCCGCAGGCGCGCGCGGCCCGCACATGGCGCCGGAATCGCTCCTGCTGCGCGGCGGCGGACGGCGTCGACGGATCGTCAGCCCGGAAGTAATCCAGCCCGGTCTCGCCGATGGCGACCACCCGCGGCAGTGCCGCACGTTCCAGGAGTTGCTCGACGGTGGTTGCGTCGCTCGCAGGCTGGTCAGGATGAACGCCAACCGACGCGTAGAGGTTCGGGTGCGCGCACGCCAGTGCATGCACACGCGGAAAGTCTTCCAGGTTCACCGCCACGCAGAGCGCATGCGTGACCCCAGCCTCGCGCATCCGCGCAAGCACGCCTTCACTGTCGGCGGCAAGTGCGGGATAGTCGAGATGGCAATGCGAATCGATGTACATGGTGGACTCGAGTTGGGGAGACCCTGCCCCGACGGGCGCAGGCTTGGGCATCAGCGCCCGCCAGTGCCCTGCAGGTAGTCGAGCCAGAGTGCCTCGAGCGTGAGCTGGGCGTTCAGCGGGTGCCGGATCCACCGCTGGCGCAGCGCAAGTGTACGGTGCAGGCGCGTGATCGCGCGCAGCGTCATCGATGCCGACAACCGCTGCAGCGTCGCGGACTGCGCCGAGTGGTAGCGCGGTGCCGCCCCTGCCTTGACCCGGGCCAGGTCATGCGTCCACTGGACCAGCCACGACAGGACCTGCGGGGCACCAGCTTCCTTGGTGTCGCGGGCAGCCGACAGCGCCGTGATCGATGCGTCCGAAACGCAGCGCAGCCAGGCCTTGCTCAACGCAGCGCGCACCGGGTCTGCATTGTCGAGCGCGGCTTGCGGCGCCCCGCCGGCGAGCGCCAGTGCGGTGGCAGCGTCCTCGACGCCCTGCGCCTGCAGCCAGGGCACTGCCTGGTCCGCCGCAGGCACTGGCAGGGCCACCCGCATGCACCGGCTCAGCACCGTGGCGCTGACACGCTGCACCCGATGCGCAATCAGCAGGAAGCGCATACCCACCGGCGGTTCCTCGAGCAGCTTGAGTACCGCGTTGGACGCGGCGATGTTCATCGCATCGGCGGGATGGATCACCACCACGCGTGCGCCGCCACGATGGCTGGTGATCCGGGCGAGGTCATGCAGCGGGCGCAGTTGCCCGATCAGGATCGCCTGACTGGCGGCCTTGCCCTTGCCCTTTTCTTCGCCTCCCTCGTCGTCGCCGTCGGCGTCCTCCGATTCCGCCGCCATCGATGCGGGCTCGATCATGCGCAGGTCGGGATGGTTGCCCGCCTCGACGAGCTTGCAACTGGCGCAATCCAGACAGGGGCGTACGTCGGCGGTCGCGTCCGCCTCGCAGAGCCAGTGGGCTGCCAGCGCCAGGGCGAAGTCTCGTTCCCCGATGCCGGCTGGCCCATGCAGGAGTATCGACGGCACATCCGAGCGCACCGCTCTCTGCAATGCCTGCACATGCCAGGGCATCGGCCTCGGTACGCCGGGACGGCCGGGAATCGCGGCTGCAGGTGCGCGTGCCATCGGCAGGCTCAGCCGGCGTGCGGCGCGATGGCCCGAGCGATCGCAGTCTGGACGTCAGCGATCGACTGGCCTGCATCGAGTACGCAGAAGCGGGCGGGCTCGAGCCTGGCCTGTTCAAGGTAGCGCGCCCTCACCCGCTCGAAGAACCCGAGATCTTCCCGTTCGAACCGGTCGGTCGCACTGCGCGCGACCACGCGCGCCCGGGCGGTCCCGGCGTCGGTGTCAAACAGCAACGTCAGGTGCGGCGCCAGATCGCCATGGGTGATGCTGGCGAGCGCTGCAACCGCGGACTCAGGGACACCGCGCCCGCCGCACTGGTAGGCGAAGGTTGCATCCGTGAACCGGTCGCACAGCACCACCGATCCCGCAGACAGCGCAGGACGGACGACTTCGCGCAGGTGTTGCGCCCGGGCGGCGAAGACCAGCAACGTCTCGGCCATCGTGTCCATCGCGTCGCCGAGGACCAGCGCACGGATCCTTTCGCCGACGACGGTGCCGCCCGGTTCGCGCGTCTGTACGACCGTGCGCCCGGCATCGGAGAAGCGCCGTGCGATGTAGTCGGCATGCGTGCTCTTGCCCGCACCGTCGATGCCTTCAAGGGTAATGAACAGTCCTGCCATCGCGTGTCCGATCGGATGTGCCGCCTAGCGCCCCTCGCGCTGCCCTAGCTGGTATTTTCTCACGGCCCTGTTGTGGTCAGCGAGCGTCTCGGAGAATTCCGATGTGCCGTCGCCGCGTGCGACGAAGTAAAGCGCGCGCGTCGGCTCGGGATGCAGCGCCGCGCGCAACGAAGCGAGCCCCGGCATCGCGATCGGCGTCGGCGGAAGCCCCGCACGCGTATAGGTATTGAACGGCGTGTCTTCGCGCAGGTCGCGCCGGCGCAGGTCGCCGTCGAAGGCTTCGCCCATGCCGTAAATTACCGTGGGGTCGGTCTGCAGGCGCATGCCGATGCGCAGACGGTTGTGGAACACGCCCGAGATGCGCTTGCGGTCACCGGGGCTGCCAGTCTCCTTCTCGATGATCGAGGCGAGCACCAGCGCCTCGTAGGGCGTGCGTACCTGGAGGTTGGCGCCGCGTGCCGCCCATTCGCGCTCCAGGTGCCCGTCCATCGCGCGCAGCGCCCTCGCCAGCAGCGTGCGTTCCGTGCTGCCTCGGGTGAACAGGTAGGTGTCGGGAAAAAGGCGCCCTTCCAGCGAGCCGGCGTCGAGGCCGAGTGCCTGCGCAAGCTCTGCATCGGCCATCGGCGGGCTCTCGCGACGAATATCCGGACTCGCGGCGATCGCGGCGCGCCACTGGCGCAGCGTCCACCCCTCGACGAACGTGATCCCGCTCAGCGTGACATCGCCGCTGGTGATCTTCTGCAGCAGTTCCCAGGTTGTTGCGCCCACCTGCAGTTCGTAATGGCCGGCGCGTATCCGGGTATCCGCGCCGGTGAGTCGGCCGAGCAGGACCATCGGCAGTGCATGGTCGAGCACTCCGACCTGCACCATTCCGTTTGCCGCGGCGCGCAGGCCCCGGCCCTCCGTGATGGTGAACTCCACGGGCGTGGACGGTAGCGTCGGGCGCCAGGCGAACAGGTACAGGGCGGCAGCGGCTGCGATCGCTGCCACCGTTGCCATTGGCAGCAGGACGAAACACGCCATCCGGCCGAGCCCGCGGCGGCGGCGCCTAGTCATCGCGTTCGAGATCGGTGGCGAGTTCGTCATGCCATGCCGGCCGCGAATAGGTACGGCCGTTGAACCGGCTCACCCACCATGCACCGATCACGCTGTTGCAGAGGATCAGTGCGTCGGCGGCGCATACCCGCTCGAGCGGCAACGCCTCCACGGTCGCCGGGATCCCGCGCTGGCGCGCCCAGTCGATGATACGGCCGCGCTGCACGCCTTCGACGCCACAGCGCGCGAGGTCGGGGGTCGCAAGGCAACCGCCTTCGACGATGAACAGGTTGCTCATCGTGCCGCAGATGGCGTGGCCTGCAACGTCCAGGGTCAGGCCTTCGGCGATCCGGTCGTCATCCCATTCGGCGCGTGCCAGTACCTGTTCCAGGCGGTTCAGGTGCTTCACGCCCGCCAGGGCTGGTTGGTCGGCGAGGCGCAGCTTGCACAGGCGCAGTGCGATACCCAGCGTTCCGATCTCGGCTGGCCAGAGCGGCAGCGCTGTGGCACGCACGACGGTGGTCAGCGCGGTACCGTGCATGCGGCGATAGCCCCGCGCGGATGCGCCGGCGGTGATGCTGATGCGCGCGATGCAATCGGGATGGCTTGTACCGAGTCGGTCAAGGTCTGCCACGATGCGGCGCAGGTTGGCTGGGCCGAGTGCGAGCCGGGCCAGATCGGCGTCCAGCTTTCGAGCATGACGTCCCCAGGCCGCGACGCGCCCATCCCTGACCCGCACGGTACGGAACACGCCGTCGCCATAACTGAACCCGCGATCGGATGCCGTCACCGCCGTGGCGAACGGATCGACGTCCACACCGTCCACACTGAGGAACAGCGTTCCGTCGTCGCTCATCGCGTGCTGTCCGTGTCGCACGCCGGGTTGGTCACCCGATCGCGCACCCGCACGGACCGGTCAGCGCAGGCGCCGGAAGACCAGCGACCCGTTGGTGCCACCGAAGCCAAAGTTGTTCTTCAGTGCAGCGTCGATCTTCATCGGCCGTGCCTCGTTGGCGCAGTAATCCAGGTCGCACTCCGGATCCTGGTTGAAGATGTTGATCGTCGGCGGCGAGACTTGGTGGTGGATCGCCAGGACGCTCACCACCGATTCAAGCCCGCCGGCACCGCCGAGCAGGTGGCCGGTCATCGACTTCGTCGAGTTGACGACGAGTTTCTTCGCGGCTTCGGCGCCGAAAGCGGCCTTGATCGCCTCGGTTTCGTTCTTGTCCCCCAGCGGCGTCGAGGTGCCGTGGGCGTTCAGATACTGGATGTCCGTCGGATCGACGCCCGCGTTGCGCATTGCATTGACCATGCAGCGGCGCGGACCGTCCATGTTCGGCGCGGTCATGTGGTAGGCGTCGCTGCTCATGCCGTAACCGGACAGCTCGGCATAGATGCGCGCGCCACGGGCACGAGCGTGCTCGTACTCTTCGAGCACCAGGACGCCGGCGCCCTCGCCCAGCACGAAGCCGTCACGGTCCTTGTCCCACGGACGGGACGCCGTCTTCGGATCATCGTTGCGGCCGGACAGAGCCCGTGCAGCTGCGAAGCCGCCGATGCCCAGGGGCGACACCGTCGATTCGGCGCCGCCGGCGAGCATGACGTCGGCGTCTCCATACTCGATCAGCCGACCCGCCTCGCCGATGCAGTGAAGGCCGGTCGTGCAGGCAGTGACCACTGCAAGGCTGGGTCCCTTGAGGCCGAAACGGATGCTCAGGTGGCCGGAGATCATGTTGATGATGGACGCTGGCACAAAGAACGGGGAAATGCGCCGTGGACCCTTCGCCACCAGATCGGCATGGGTCTGCTCGATCAGCGGCAGCCCGCCGATACCCGAGCCGACGATCACACCGATGCGCTCGGCGTTCTGCTCGGTGACCTCTATCCCGCTGTCGACCCAAGCCTGGATCCCCGCAGCCATTCCGTAATGGATGAAGGTATCCATGTGGCGGGCTTCCTTCGCCGGCATGTACTGCTCGACGTCGAACCCCTTCACCTCGCCCGCGAACCGGCATGAGAACCCGGTCGTATCGAAACGGGTCACGTCGGCAATACCGGTACGCCCGGCAACGAGGTTGTCCCAGGCCTCCGGGATACTGTTTCCGACGGGGGAGATGACCCCCAGCCCTGTCACCACTACACGACGACGTGTCATTCGCTCGCCTGCCGGTCCGTGAATGCCGCGATTACTTCTTGTGCGAGGTGACGTAGTCGATCGCCTGCTGCACCGTGGTGATCTTCTCGGCTTCCTCATCGGGAATCTCGGTCTCGAACTCTTCCTCGAGCGCCATCACGAGTTCCACCGTGTCCAGCGAATCCGCACCGAGGTCGTCCACGAAGCGCGAATCGATCTTCACGTCCGCTTCGTTCACGCCAAGTTGCTCGGCGACGATCTTCTTGACACGGCTTTCCACGTTTTCCATTGCAAACCCCTATCGATAGTGTGAATCGTTTGAAGGCACCGGGAAGTGTTCTCGAGAATGTTCCCGCGCTGCCCACAGCGAAACGGCTGCGGATTCTACCAAAAACGAACCCCCGTTCCGCGAAGAACGGAACGACCAGTCAGCCGGCGAAACCCGCCGCCCGATCGGCGTACCGGCGTGCTCATTCCATGAAGAGGCCGCCGTTGACGTGCAGGGTGCTGCCGGTGATGTAACCTGCCGCGGGCGTGGCCAGAAACAGGACGGCCGCTGCCACGTCCGAGGCCTCCCCCAGCCTGCCCAGCGGTACCTGGCCCAGCAGCGCGGCCTTCTGTTCCGGCTTCAGGGAGCGTGTCATGTCGGTATCGATGAAACCGGGCGCCACGCAGTTGACCGTGATGTTCCGACTCCCGACCTCGCGCGCAAGCGCCCGTGTGAACCCGAGCATGCCAGCTTTCGATGCCGCGTAGTTCACCTGGCCGGGATTTCCGATCGATCCGACCACCGACCCGATATTGACGATCCGGCCGCGGCGCGCCTTCATCATCGGCCGCAGTACCGCCCGGGAAAGCCGCCAGACCGACTTCAGGTTGGTGTCGATGATCGCGTCCCATTCGTCCTCGCTCATGCGCATCAGCAGGTTGTCGCGCGTGATGCCCGCATTGTTCACCAGGATCGATACGCCACCTTCTGCGCCCGTGATCGATTCGAGCAGCGCGTCTACTGCGGCGCCATCGTTAACGTCCAGCTGTACGCCCCGGCCGGCAAGCCCGGCCTGCGCGAAGGCAGCGTCGATCGCACGCGCGCCCTCCGCGCTGGTCGCCGTGCCGATGACCCTGGCACCCGCGCCCGCAAGGGCCTGGGCGATTGCCTGCCCGATGCCACGGGTCGCGCCGGTGACCAGCGCCACCTCCGATTGCAACCGATCCTGTTCTCTCATGCGCACACCGCCTTCAGGGCCTCGTCGAGTGACGCGGCATCGACCACGGCAAAGCCCTGCAGGCTGCCGTCGATACGACGCGTCAATCCGTTGAGGACCTTGCCCGGACCGCATTCGATGATGGTCGTTGCGCCCATGCCGGCGACGGCCCGGATGGTCTCCACCCAGCGCACCGGGGACCGTGCCTGCCTTGCCAGCGCATCCCGGATCGCCGCCGGGTCGGACACGCAGGCCACATCGACATTGTTGATGACGGGAATGACGGGTGCCGAAAGCGCCACGTCGCGCAGGAACCCGGCCAGACGGTCGGCGGCCGGTGCCAGCAGGGTCGAATGGAACGGCGCGCTCACGGGCAGCAGGACCGCGCGTTTCGCGCCCGCGGCCTTGGCCAGATCCGCGGCACGCTCGACCGCTGCCTTGTGACCCGCGATCACGACCTGATTCGGTGCATTGAAGTTCACCGCTTCCACGACCTCGCCCTGCGCGCCGCTCGAACAGGCTTCGCGCACGGCATCGTCATCCAGACCGAGGATTGCGGCCATGGCACCGGTGCCGAACGGCACGGCTTCCTGCATGGCCTGGGCACGGAAGCGGACGGTTCGCACGGCATCGGGCAGCGTGAGCGCCCCTGCGGCGACCAGGGCCGAATACTCGCCCAGGCTGTGCCCCGCGACCACCATCGGCGCGGGGCCTCCGCTGGCCAGCCATTCGCGCCAGACGGCCACCCCGGCGGTCAGCATCACCGGCTGGGTGTTCACGGTCGCGTTGAGTGCTGTGTCCGGGCCATTCTCGACCATCGCCCAGAGATCCTCGCCAAGCGCAGCAGACGCCTCGTCGAAGGTTGCGCGCACGCCCGGGCGATCGGCGAAGCCGCGCATCATGCCGACGGACTGCGACCCCTGGCCGGGAAAGACGATCGAGAAAGGTATTGTCGAGGCAGTCATGCGGTCGAACGCTCCGTTGATCGAACGGGCTCGCTGTGTGTGCGGGAAGCTACCACCGCAGCAGCACCGAGCCCCAGGTGAATCCGCCGCCGACACCTTCGAGCAGTACGAGTTGCCCGGGCCGGATACGGCCGTCGCGTACTGCGGTATCCAGCGCCAGGGGAATCGAGGCCGCCGACGTGTTGGCATGGCGGTCGACGGTGACCACGACACGCTCCATCGGCATGCCGAGCTTCTTCGCTGTCGATTCGATGATGCGGATATTCGCCTGGTGCGGTACCAGCCAGTCGACATCCGCCGGCGCAAGGCCGTTGGCCTCGAGCGCCTCGTACGCGGCCTCGGCCAGTACACGCACGGCGAAGCGGAACACGGCGTTTCCGTCCATGTGGACGAACGGCGACCCGACCACGGCGCCCTGTTCGATGCGTGCCGGCACCCCGAGGATACCGTTGTAGCTGCCGTCGGCATGCAGGTGCGACGACAGGATGCCCGGGCCATCGGTGGCGCTGAGCACAACGGCCCCAGCGCCGTCTCCGAACAGTACGCAGGTCGAGCGGTCGTTCCAGTCGAGGATGCGCGAATACACCTCGGCTCCGACCACCAGTGCGTGGCGGCACTGCCCCGCGCGTACGGCGAGGTCGGCCGACGACAGCGCATACACGAAGCCGCTGCAGACAGCCTGCAGATCGTAGGCCGGGCAGCCCGAAATGCCCAGTTTCTGCTGGAGGATGCAGGCGGTACTCGGAAACACCGCGTCCGGTGTCGTGGTCGCGACGATCACGAGACCAATGTCGGAGGGCTGCAGTCCGGCTGCCTCGATGGCCTGGCGCGCTGCAGGCAGGGCCAGGTCGCTCGTGAGTTCACCCTCGCCGGCGAAATACCGCTGGCGGATACCGGTACGCGTGGAAATCCATTCGTCCGAGGTATCGACCCGCCCGGCCAGTTCGGTATTGCTCACGCATCGGGCCGGCAGGTAGCTGCCGGTGCCGCTGATCCTCGAATGCATCGGCATCCGGGCTGGTGCCGGACGGCTCACGCCGCCCCCTGCTGCAGCAGGTTCACGCGCTCGCTGATGCGGCCGGCGAGGCCCATGCGCACTTCTTCTACCGCGCGACCGATCGCGAAACCGTAGCTGAAGGCATCGGCCGAACCATGGCTCTTGACCACGACACCCTGCAACCCGAGCAGGCTCGCGCCATTGTAGCGGCGATGGTCCACCGTCCGCTTGAAGGCACGCATGACCGGCAGCGAGCACAGACCCGCCAGCCTGGTGAGCCAGGTGCGATTGACCTCACGGCGGAGCACCGCGCCGAGCATCTGCGCCAGCCCTTCCGAGGTTTTCAGCGCCACGTTGCCGACGAAACCATCGCACACGATGACGTCTACCGTACCCTTGTAGATGTCGTCGCCCTCGACGTTGCCGTAGAAGTTGAGACCGCTCAGGCGCAGCAGTTCCGCCGCCTGCTTCACGGTGTCGTTGCCCTTGATGTCCTCGACGCCGATGTTGAGCAGCCCGACGCTGGGCGCATCGACATGGTCGAGGGCGCCAACGAGGCTCGCGCCCATCATGCCGAACTGCAGCAGTTGTACCGGCGTGCAGTCGACGTTTGCGCCGAGGTCGAGCATGTAGGTGCGACCATTGACCGATGGCAGCACGCCACAGATGGCCGGGCGCTCGATGCCCGGCAGCGTCTTCAGCACGAAGCGCGAAGTGGCCATCAGGGCTCCTGTATTGCCGGCGCTGACGCAAGCATCCGCCTCGCCCGCCTTGACCAGGTTGATGGCGACCCGCATCGAGGATTTCTTCTTGTTGCGGAGAGCGTTGGCGGGAGGTTCATCCATCGCCACCACCTCGGGGGCGTGGACGATCCGCAGCCGACCACCTTCGATCCGTCCTGCCTCGGAAAGAGCTGCGCTGATCGCATCCGACAAGCCGACAAGCACGATCGACAGTTCGGGATCCGCATCGACGGCCGCCACGGAAGCGGCGACGGTCACGCGCGGCCCGTGGTCACCGCCCATGCAGTCCACTGCGACGACAACCCGCGACATGATCAGTGTCCGGCCGGCGCGGACGGACGTGCCCGGCACCGGATGCAGCCTGCCGGTCCGCCGAAGTCCAATCCGTCTGCCCGCGTGCTGGCCGGGATACCGGGACCGTCGATCAGTCTTTCTTGCCTGCCGTGACCTTCTTGCCGCGGTAGTAGCCCGACGGGCTGATATGGTGGCGCAGGTGCACTTCACCGGTGGTCGGCTCGACGCCGAGCGGTGCTGCGGTGAGGAAGTCATGAGCACGACGCATGTTGCGGCGGGACGGCGATTTCTTGTTCTGCTGGACTGCCATGATGAACCTCTTAGTCTTGATTGCCTTGTTTGGTACCGCCGCGTCGAGGCGACAGCTTTTCGAGTGCCGCGAACGGATGGACTGCCTCTGTGCCGCCGAAGGTCAGATCGGCGTCGCACGGCGTCATGCCATGCATATCGTGACGCGGCGCGATCGGCCACTGCAGCAGCAATTCATCTTCCACCAGTTCCGCGACATTCAACTCCTGCGAAGCCTGGATCGCGTCCACCCCTTCTTCGTCGGCTACATCGAGATCGGCATCATCGCGTGCGAGCCTGATCCTGTTCTCGATCTGCACCGGCCAGCGCATCGGCCCGAGGCAGCGAAGGCAGCGGACCATCAGCCAGCCTTCGATCTTCAGTTCGAGCGCGGGCTTTTCATCCCACAGAATGCCGTGCACCTCGTAATTGACCTCCCCGGCACGGTCGACGAGACTGTCATCGAGCCGGGTCAGCCGCTCGCCCTGCATCGTGCCCTGACAATGGCTGCCGGCACGCGCGAAAGCGATGCTGTCTATGACTGGGGTGTGCGACATAAACGTCGGATAATATTGCGCTTTCCCGCCGATGTCAAAGATCGCAGCGATGCTCCCGTCAATCCCGCCCCGCCTGATCCTCGCTTCCACCTCGCCCTATCGGCGGACCCTGCTCGAACGCCTGGGCCTGGCGTTCGACGTGGTCGCGCCGCGCATCGACGAGACTCCGGATGACGGGGAGACTCCAGCCGCGCTCGCGTGTCGGCTCGCCCGGGCGAAGGCGCTCACCGTGGCCGCGCAGGCACCGGGTGCAGTAGTGATCGGCTCCGACCAGGTTGCCGAGCTCGACGGCCTGCCGGTCAACAAGCCGGAGAGCCACGTGGCGGCCGTGGCGCAGTTAAGCATGGTTTCCGGTCGTACTCTCCGGTTCCACACCGCCATGGCCGTCATCCGGCTGGATCCTGCGCATTGCGTCGAAACGGTAGTGGCGACCGATGTCAGCTATCGGATACTCGACGCTGCCTTCATTGAGCGCTACCTGCTGCGGGACACCCCTTATGATTGCGCGGGCAGCGCGAAGGTCGAGGGGCTGGGCATTGCGCTCACCGAAACCGTCCGGGGAGACGATCCGACCGCACTGATCGGCCTGCCGCTCATTGCACTGACCCGCCACCTGCCGGAGTTCGGCATCCAGGTCGTCTAGCTGCGAGCGCGCCCGCCGTTCACCGGACCGGCGAGGTGCGCGGGGCCGTTGCCGCTCCCCAGAGCGCTTCCGCCGAGGCGGCACCGAATCGCCGCACCACGCGCTCCGCGATGTTCTCGCGGGGTGTGTAGTCGACGATCGTCTCCGCCTTGATCACCTCGCGCGCGACGTATTCGACGCTGCCGAGGGCGTCTGCCAGCCCGAGTTCGATGCTCCGCTCGCCGGTCCATATCAGCCCGCTGAATATCTGCGGGTCGGCCTTGAGCCGGTCGCCCCTGCCGCGCTTGACGACGTCGATGAACTGCGCGTGTATGTCGTTGAGCATCTGCTGCGCATGGGCACGCTGCTTCGGGTCGAGCGGGGAGAACGGATCGAGGAAGCCCTTGTTGTCGCCGGCTGTCAGCAACCGGCGCTCGACGCCCAGCTTGTTCAACACGCCGGAGAACCCGAAGCCGTCCATCAGCACGCCGATCGAGCCGACCAGGCTTGCCCGGTTGACGAAGATCTGGTCGGCAGCCACGGCGACGTAGTAGCCGCCGGAGGCGCACACGTCCTCCACCACCGCATAGAGCGGTATGTTCGGATACTGCTCGCGCAACCGCCGGATCTCGTCGTTGATCTGGCCGGCCTGTACCGGGCTGCCGCCGGGGCTGTTGATGCGCAGCACGACTCCCTGGGTGTTGCTGTCCTTGAACGCTGCCTGCAGGCCGGCGGTGATCTGCTCGGACGAAGCGGCGCTGTCGTTGGCGATCACCCCGTTTACCTGGACAAGCGCGGTGTGCTTCCCGGGTGAGGTCATCTCGCGCGCGCCGAACCAGCCGGTAGCGATGAAAAGCAGCAGGAACAGGTACAGGAACGTCAGGGACTTGAAGAAGATGCCCCAGTAACGCCCGCGCCGCTGCTCCTGCAGCGCAGACAGCGCGAGTTTCTCGAGCACCTTGCGTTCCCAGTTCTCTGGATTGCCTTCGGAATGGCTCATGCGATCGTTCTCCCCCTATGCGGTCGTGCGGCAGGTCAGGCGTGCTGCCTGAGCCAGTGGTGCAGTTCGTCGAATCGGTCGATGCAGGCGATTGGCGATGCCGCCGCCAGGTGCGGCCCGGGATGGGCGCCATACGTCACAGCCACGCCGGCAACGCCCGCTGCCCGCGCCATGTCGAGATCGTGGGTGGTGTCGCCCACCATCACGCTGCGATCGGCACCGATACCCAGTTCGGCGAAAAGTTCGTGCAACATCATGGGATCGGGCTTGGAGGCTGTCTCGTCCGCACAGCGGGTTGCATCGAAGCAGTCTTCGACGCCCAGGTTGAGCATGGCCCGGTCCAGCCCCCGCCGTGTCTTTCCGGTGGCTACCGCAAGCCGGAATCCGTTCGCGCGCAGGTCGTGCAGTGCCGCCTTCGCGCCCTCGAACAGAGGAATCTGCGCGTCACCGGAAAAGTAATGGGCACGATAACTGTCGGCGAGCCTGCGGTAGTCCGATTGCGGGAGTTCCGGCACGAGGTGGGCGAGCGCATCGTCGAGGCCGAGTCCGATCACGTAACGCGCCCTTTGTTCAGTCGGCACCGGCGCACCGATGTCGGCACAGGCCTGCTGGATGCAACGCGCGATCAGGCCGGTGGAATCGGCGAGCGTGCCGTCCCAGTCGAATACGATCAGGTCAAACCGGGTGGGCATCGGGGGCTTTCGTGGTACGCAGGAGCCGCTCTTCGGCCGCGCGGGCGTCGAGTTGCTCGATGAATGAAATGAAATCGGGGGGCAGCGGCGCTTCGATCGACATCGGCGCGCCAGTGCCGGGATGCCTGAAGCAAAGGCTGAACGCATGCAGCATCAGCCGGCGGATGCCGAGCTTCTTCAACGGCTTGTCGCGCTCCGGGTCGCCATACTTGTCGTCACCGAGGATCGGATGGGACACGTGCGCGAGGTGTACACGGATCTGGTGCGTCCTGCCGGTAAAGAGATGTGCGTCCAGCAGGCTGAAGGCCTTCCAGACGGACAGTGGTGTAAATTCTGTCTTCGCACTGACAGAATGACTGGTATCCCCTGCCCCGGGCACCCGCATGCGTTTCTCCGCGACCCCCTGAAGCGTTTCCTGCAGCGGCGCGTCGATCATCCGGCGCCCCTTCCGCCACGTTCCATGGGCGAGCACACGGTAATGCTTGGTGACCCGTCCCTCGCGGAGATCTTCGTGCAGCGCGGTAAGCACGCTGCGCTTCTTGGCCAGCAGCAGCAACCCCGAGGTATCGCGGTCGATCCGGTGGACCAGTTCGAGAAACTTCGCGGTCGGCCGCTCGGCCCTGAGTTGTTCGATAACGCCCCGGGCGACGCCACTGCCGCCGTGCACAGCCCATCCCGACGGCTTGTCGAGCACCAGCAGCCAGTCGTCCTCGTAGATGACGTGCGCGCCGAGCACTGGCATTTCGCTCCCGTTGCGCGGCGCGGTGCTGGCGCTTGCTGCGCCGAGGCGAACAGGGGGCACCCGAACCTTGTCATCGAGCACCAGCCTTCGCTCGGGCTGGGCGCGCTGCCCGTTCACCCGAACCTCGCCGCGCCGCAGCAGACGGTACACGTGGCTCTTGGGCACCCCTTTGAGGATCTTCAGGAGAAAGTTGTCGAGTCGCTGGTTCGCGCTTGATTCGTCAACGATTTCCAGCCGAACGGCCGCTTTGCCTGCGGGTTCCATCTTGCTATACTGCTGACGGGTCGAAACCCGCGGACAGTCCTCGCACGCGAGAGACTTGCTGAACGATCAAGCCTTTAGGCTCGATCATGGTGCTGGACAACCTTCCGGCCGAAGTGTTACACCCAAACCGGTTTTCCGTGATATCCACAGGTTACTTTCGCTCACCTGAACAAGCAGCGATCTTACTCGATCAAGTGCGTAACACCGCGGGAGTGTGTTGCAGCGGCCTTTCCGCAGCGCGCCAACGCGGCATGCAGACGCAGAAGCCTGGCTGGTCCGTTCGATGTCTTTCCTTTGCTTCCGGTCATTTACTCAGGTACCACGCATGTCGACCCCGGGTCGAGCGACGGGACCCGGATGCCCGTCAGAAGCGTGTCCCCGACAGAAAAGGTGCGAGACCCCTCACCACTGACCTGACGCAACTGCAACCGGCCTCCGGTTGCCCTGCGCGCCCTGCTTCGAGCGACCCCGTGCTTGATCGCGGGAGTCTGAATCAATGAAACGCATGTTGTTCAATGCGACGCAGGCGGAAGAGCTCCGCGTCGCAATCGTCGATGGCCAGAAGCTGATCGACCTCGATATCGAAACCGCAGGAAAAGAGCAGCGCAAGAGCAACATATACAAGGGCACCATCACCCGGGTCGAGCCGAGCCTCGAAGCTGCCTTCATCGATTACGGCGCTGACCGCCACGGCTTCCTGCCATTCAAGGAGGTTGCACGCTCCAATTTCCGCAGCGGCGCCGAGACCGATCCCTCACGCGCCACCATCAAGGACGCGCTGCGCGAAGGCCAGGAAGTCATCGTCCAGATCGACAAGGACGAACGCGGCACAAAGGGTGCGGCCCTCACTACGTACATAAGCCTGGCCGGCCGCTACATCGTGCTGATGCCGAACAACCCCCGGGGCGGCGGGGTTTCCAGGCGCATCGAAGGCGAAGACCGCAACGAGCTGCGCGACCTGGTCGCCCAGCTGGACGTGCCCTCCGGCATGAGCGTGATCGCGCGCACCGCCGGCATCGGCCGCACGCTGGAAGAACTCCAGTGGGACCTCGCTTATCTGTTGCGGCTGTGGGAGGCGATCGAGTCGGCGGCGAAACGCGAATCAGCGCCCTCGCTGATATACCTCGAGAGCAGCCTGGTCATCCGCGCGATCCGCGACTACTTCAGCCAGGACATCGGCGAAATCCTGATCGATACCCCGGACATCTACGATCAGGCCCGTTCGTTCATGGCCGCAGTGATGCCTGGAAACCTCGATCTGATAAAGCATTATCGCGACGACGTCCCGCTGTTCTCCCGCTTCCAGATCGAACATCAGATCGAGAGTGCGTATTCGCGCCAGGTCACGCTGCCCTCTGGCGGTGCGATCGTCATCGACCACACCGAGGCGCTGGTGTCGGTGGACGTCAACTCGGCACGATCGACGCGTGGTGGTGACATCGAAACCACCGCGTTCAACACCAACTGCGAGGCGGCCGACGAAATCGCTCGGCAATTGCGTTTGCGCGACCTCGGCGGCCTGATCGTCATCGACTTCATCGACATGGAGAACGCCCGCAACCAGCGCGAGGTGGAAACTCGCCTGCGCGATGCGTTGCACGTCGATCGAGCCCGCGTGCAGATGGGGAAGATTTCCCGGTTCGGCCTGATGGAGTTGTCTCGCCAGCGGCTGCGTCCTTCGCTGGGCGAGTCGGCGCACATTCCATGCCCGCGCTGCCATGGCACCGGCTTCGTGCGCGGCATCGAGTCGACCGCGCTGCACATCCTGCGTATCCTGCAGGAAGAGGCGATGAAGGAGAACACCGGCGCCGTCCACGCGCAGGTGCCGGTCGATGTCGCGACCTTTCTGCTGAACGAGAAGCGGCAGGATATACAGAGCATCGAGCTGCGGCAGAAGGTCAACGTGGTGCTGGTGCCGAATCTGCACCTCGAGACGCCGAACTACACGGTGGTCCGGCTGCGCCATGACGAACTGAACGCGTCCGAGCCGCCGGCGGCCAGCTACCAGCTGGTCGTGGCACCGGAGGCGCCCGAGACGCTGCCCGGAATGCCGGCCGAGCGCCCGCAGCGCCCGCAGGCTGCCGTGCAGGGCATCAACCCGGAGGCACCGCCGCCGACGCCTTCGCCCGTGGCGGTCCCGGCTCCGGTTGTTGCAGCGCCTGCACCGGCGCCTCGCTCTTTGTTCGACAAGATGTTCGGCTGGCTCAGCAGCAAACCGTCAGCGCCAACCGTACAGGCAGAGGCTGCACCGGCCGCAGCCGCGCCGGCAACTCCGGCTGCGCGGTCGCCGAGCGGCGACGCCAGCCGCCGTGGCGGCGCGCGTGACGGCGAGCGTCGCCGTGGTGGACGGGGCGACCGGCCCGAGCGCGGCGAACGCTCTTCCGAACCGAGGCGTGAAGGCCGCGGTGGCGAGCCACGCGCGGAGGGAGCACGCGATGCCCGCGGCGAGCGCCCTGCCCGCGGCGAGCGCAACCGTGGCGGGCGCGATGGCGCTCCGCGCACCGATGTACCGGCCGGCGCGACGGGTGCGGCGCTTGAAGCACGTCCAGCCCGTGAGCCGCGCGAGTCGAGGGAACCCAGGGAGCCGAGGGCGGAGCGCGAACAGCGTCCCCCGCGCGAGCGCGCGTCGGACGCCAGTGCAGCCGAAGGTTTGGTGACAGATGCAGGCCTTCCCGCAGCCGATGCGGCAGGTGAAGTGCGCGAGGGCCGCGAAGGGCGCCCGCGCCGTCGGCGTGGACGCCGAGGTGGTGGTGGCGAGCGTCGCAACGAAGGCGATGCAGGCGCGGCCGACACCGCCCGCGCGGCCGAAGGCGCTGCCGGAAGTGACGAAATGGCAGCGTCGGCGACACTCGCTGCCGCGGCTATCGAAGCGGTGGCGGCGCCTGCCGTTGCGGAGGCGACAGCCTCGACGGTTGCGACCTCATCGTCTGCAGCGGCGACTGTCGAGGTGCTGCCGGTTCCAGCCGCAGCCGCGCCGGTTGCCGATGCGGCCGGGGCTGCAGCCGAGCCGGTACCTCAGCCGGTCGCGGTGTTGCCGGTACCGTCTGCGCCGCTCTCAAGCGACCTCGTGCAGGTGGAATCGATCGCAACGGGGCCGTCCGCCGATGTGGTGCCTGCCGCTGCCACTGCCGCCGCGCCCGTCGAGACGGTACCAGCAGAGCGCCGCAAGCAGATCGCGACTGCACCCGAGCCGATCGTACTGCCTTCCGATCTGGTCATGATCGAGACCCGGCCGAGTGCCGCAGTGGTACCGCCGGCAGCCGTCGAAGCGGCGCCGGTGCAGCGGCGTGCGCCGCGTCCGAGGCCCGTCGCGCCTGTGGCCGCGGCCGATGCGGATGCCCTGGTGCAGATCGAGACCCGGAGGTCGTAGTCGGCGTACTGCTGTCGAAGGCCCGGCCCCGCGAGGAGCCGGGCTTTTTTTCTCCTTGCCGCCTCAGCGGCTGCCGGGATCCGCGGAGGGTTCGGTCTCCCGACCGCGTCCGAACAGCAGTTCCTTGAGCGCATTGAGCCGATCGCGTGCCTGGGCAGCCTTTTCGAACTCGAGGTTGCGCGCCCGCTCCATCATCTCCTTCTCGACGCGCTTGAGCTCCCGCGTCAACTCCTTGTCGCTCATCAGTTCGTAGCCAGCATCGTCCTGCGCGGCTTTCAACTTCTGGTGCGCATGTTCGGTGTCGTAGACGCCGTCGATGAGGTCGCGGATCTCCTTCTTGACGCCGCGCGGCGTGATGCCCTGCTCCAGGTTGTGTGCTTCCTGGCGTGTGCGCCGACGGTTCGTCTCGCCGATCGCCTTCTCCATCGAGTCGGTGATCCGGTCTGCGTACAGGATCGCCCGGCCGTTCAGGTGCCGCGCCGCGCGTCCGATGGTCTGGATCAGCGATCGTTCGGAGCGCAGGAAACCTTCCTTGTCGGCGTCCAGGATCGCCACCAGCGAAACCTCCGGCAGGTCGAGTCCTTCGCGCAACAGGTTTATGCCGACCAGCACGTCGAACTGGCCCAGACGCAGGTCGCGAATGATCTCTACCCTCTCGACGGTATCGATGTCCGAATGCAGGTAGCGCACCGCGATGCCCTGCTCGGACAGGTACTCGGTAAGGTCCTCTGCCATGCGCTTGGTGAGCGTGGTCACCAGCACCCGCTCGTTCTTCGCGATGCGCAGCTTCGCCTCCAGCAGCAGGTCATCGACCTGCGTGGCAGCGGGGCGCACCTCGATCTGCGGGTCGACCAGGCCGGTGGGGCGCACCACCTGTTCAACCACCTGGCCCGCGTGGTCCCGCTCATAGTTCGACGGCGTCGCCGAGACGAAGATGGTCTGAGGCATCAACTGCTCGAACTCCTCGAACTTCAGCGGCCGGTTATCCATCGCGGAGGGCAGGCGGAAGCCGTATTCGACCAGGTTCTCCTTGCGTGCGCGATCGCCGCGGTACATGCCCCCGACCTGCGGGATGCTTACGTGACTTTCGTCGATGATCAGCAGCGCCTCCTGCGGCAGGTAGTCGATCAGCGTCGGCGGTGGTTCGCCGGGACCCCGGCCCGACAGGTGGCGCGAGTAGTTCTCGATGCCCTTGCAGAAGCCCATCTCGTTGAGCATCTCGAGGTCGAAGCGCGTGCGTTGCTCGATGCGCTGTGCCTCGATCAGCTTGCCCGTTTCGGCAAAATGGTTGATCCGGTCGTGCAACTCCAGCTTGATCGCCTCGACCGCGCGCTGCGTCGTGCTGCGCGGGGTCACATAGTGGCTGGACGGGTAGACGGTGTAGCGCGTGGTCTTGCGCAGGATATGCCCGGTCAGCGGGTCGAACAGCGAGAGTTCCTCGATCTCGTCGTCGAACAGCGACACGCGTACCGCGATCTCCGCGCTCTCGGCCGGGAAGATGTCGATCGTGTCGCCGCGCACCCGGAAGGTTCCCCGCTTGAACTCCATGTCGTTGCGCTGGTATTGCATCGTGGTAAGGCGGCTGATCACTTCGCGCTGCGCGATCTTCTCCTGCGCGCGCAGGTGCAGGATCATGCTGTGGTAGTCGACCGGGTCGCCGATGCCGTAGATGCAGGAGACGGTGGCGATGATGATCGTGTCCCGCCGCTCGAGCAGCGACTTGGTCGCCGACAGCCGCATCTGCTCGATGTGCTCGTTGATCGATGAATCCTTCTCGATGAACAGGTCGCGCGAGGGTACGTACGCCTCGGGCTGGTAGTAGTCGTAGTACGAGACGAAATACTCGATCGCGTTCTCCGGGAAGAACTCGCGCATCTCGGCATAGAGCTGGGCAGCCAGCGTCTTGTTCGGCGCGAGCAGCAGCGCCGGGCGTCCGATGCGTGCGATCACGTTGGCCATCGTGTAGGTCTTGCCCGAGCCGGTGACCCCGAGCAGCGTCTGGAACGCCAGGCCGTCACGGATGCCTTCGGTCAGCTTCTCGATCGCCGTCGGCTGATCGCCGGCCGGCGGATAGATCAGGTGGAGCCGGAACGGGCTCCCGGGCCAGGTCTTCACCTCGACGGGTTCCTTCGACGGCGCGCCCGCCGGCGTGGCCGGCGCGCCAGCGCTCTCGCCGACCGCCGCCGCCGCGTCGCGGTTCTGCGCGGCGCGCCGCATGAACGGCGCAAGTTCGGCGAGCGCGAGTTCCGTGCCGTTGTCATCGCCGCTGCCGGCCCGGGCACCGCCGCGCGCGGCGGTCGCGCCGCCTGACCGGGGGGGATTGCGCCTCGAACGTTCCATTGCAGGTAAACTCTTTGTCGAAATTCAACCGAACATCATATCTGCAAAGCGATCATGAACCCGCCCGCAACGCCGTCGTTCCTCGCCGAAGTGTCCATGGCCCCACGTGACCCCATCCTGGGTGTGACGGAGGCCTACAACGCCGACAAGAACCCGAAGAAGGTGAATCTCGGGGTCGGTGTCTACTATGACGAGGACGGCAAGGTACCGTTGCTCGAGTGTGTTCGCCAGGCTGAACGCCGGATGGAGGAGTCGCCTGCCCCGCATGTCTACCTGCAGGGCGACGGATTCGCCGACTACAACCGCGCGGTGCGCGACCTCGTGTTCGGCGCCGCCAGCCCGGTGGTGACCGAGGGCCGCGTCGTGACCGTGCAGTCGCTCGGCGGCACGGGCGGCCTGAAGATCGGCGCAGACTTCCTGAAGCGTTTCGCCCCGGGCGCGAAGGTCTACATCAGCGACCCGAGTTGGGAAAACCACCGCGGCCTGTTCGAAGCCGCCGGCTTCCAGGTCGAGAACTACGCGTACTACGACGTTGCGACCCGTGGCGTAGCCTTCGACCGGATGATGGCCGACTTCGAGCGCATGCCTGCCGGCTCGATCGCCGTGCTGCATGCCTGCTGCCACAACCCGACCGGGGCGGACCTCAGCCGCGACCAGTGGACGACGGTCATCGATGTGGTGACCCGCCGCGGACTGATCCCCTTCCTCGACATCGCCTACCAGGGCTTCGGCGACGGACTGGATGCCGATGGCGAGGTCGTCCGGCGCTTTGCCGAAACCGGCCGACCGTCGGTAGTCGCGAATTCTTTCTCTAAGTCGTTTTCGCTTTACGGCGAGCGTATCGGCGCGCTGTCGGTGGTGACCACATCGAAAGAGGAGTCCGGCCGCGTGCTGAGTCAGCTCAAGCGCGTGATCCGGACGAATTACTCGAATCCCGCTGGTTTCGGGGCGAAGATCGTGGCCAGCGTCCTCAATTCCGGCGACGGCCGTGCATTGTGGGACAGCGAACTTGCCCACATGCGCGATCGCATCAAGTCGCTGCGCCGGCAACTGGTCGAGAAACTCAAGGCGCGGGTGCCTGGCGCCGACTTCGATTTCGTCATCGAGCAGCGCGGGATGTTCTCGTATTCGGGGCTGACCGCCGAGCAGGTCAACCGGTTGCGCGATGAGTACTCGATCTATGCGATCGACACCGGGCGGATCTGCGTGGCGGCGCTGAACAGCCGCAACCTCGATTACGTCGCCGACGCGATCGCAGCCGTGCTCGACAAATAGGCTTCGCGGGGCGGTCGCTGCAAAGTGCATTGACCACCCGCGGCGGGTTCGCTATATTCGTGGGCTTGCCTGTTCCCCGATAGCTCAGTCGGTAGAGCGACGGACTGTTAATCCGCAGGTCCCTGGTTCGAGCCCAGGTCGGGGAGCCATCCGAAAGCGAATAGCCCAGCCCGCGTGCTGGGCTTTTGTTTTCGTGATCGCCGTGTTGCTCCGTTCGCCCCCCCGTCACGATGCGCGACTCCCGGGGAGGCGCACCGGTCCGCGCGGCGGTGGTTTGCGAACGACCGGGAATGGCATGCCGCTTCGGCCTTGAGAACCGTCAAGGTCAAGGATGACTGTACCGACAGTCATGAAATGTCCGCCGAGTTACATGTATTCTCCCCCTCCCCGTCGCATCTTGAGTTTGAGGATTGCCTTGAAAAAGGTCATTTGCGCATCTGCGCTGAGTCTGTTGATGCTCGGTGGTTGTAGCAACCCGGTCGACGGCACTTACGCCATCGATATCGGCGCCACCAGGGCCAGCCCGGACTTCCTGGCAAAGGATCGACAGTCGCGCGGGACCGCGACGATGGGTCTGCAGGTGTTCGGCCAGCTTGCGGCAACCCTCACGATCGAGGGCTCCCAGTTCCGCCTGGCGATGCTGGATTGCAAGCTCAACGCCGATCTCACGAAAGCAGAGTGCAAGGACCAGGCCGATCCCTCCACGCCTGCCAGGACGCTGGGCTTCTCGCTGGCCGACGGCGTGATCAGGATCGTGGATCCGAGCGAAGGCTATCCTGTCGTCTACCGGAACACAAAGGGCGCCGGCACCGCGAGTTCCACTCGCACGCCGTAGCGCACTACAGGCACGGCTTTGTCGGCGAGAATCCTGCGTGGACTGTCCTGTTCCCTTGCTGCCTTATCTCGCGGGCTACCCGCCCGACCTGCTTGCCGGCGCAGCTTCACTGCTCCGGCAGGGCACGCTGCTGGATACCCTCTCGCGGCGCCACGGGCCATCCCACGATCTCCGTACCGACGGCGCGCTGTACGGCTACGTGATGCAGATCAAGAGCCGCTACCTGCGCACCGCCGATCCGTTGTCGCGGGTCGCATACGACAACCGGCTGCATGCCGTTCGCAACGCGCTCGGCATGCATACCGCCGTCTCGCGCGTACAGGGCGGCAGGCTCAAGGCCAAGCGCGAGATCCGCGTAGCTGGCCTGTTCAGGCAGGTTCCGGAACCCCTGCTGCGGATGATCGTGGTGCACGAACTCGCGCATCTCAAGGAACGGTCTCATGACAAGGCCTTCTACGCGCTTTGCCGGCACATGGAGCCGGCCTACCATCAACTGGAGTTCGACACCCGTCTCTGGCTCACCGCCATCGAATACCAGCCCTGACGAGCATCGAGCGTCAGCGCGCGGCGGGACCCAGCGCGCGCAGGATGCGGTACCGGCCCTCCTCGATCTGCGCGGCAGTCACGATACCGTTGCGGCTGCTGCCGCCGTCCAGGCCGAGGCGGTCGTACATGAAGCAATGGGGATCGTCCTGGCCCGTAAGTTCGAGATGGCGTGCCGGCGGGGTGTGTCCGTGCACTACCCGCAGGCCACCGAAGCCTTCCTTCCACTGCAGGAAGTCGGCCATGATCCAGGCCCATTCGGCTTCCCGGAACCGCGTCCAGGCTTGCGACAGGTAGGCCGTTGCGTCGACCATGGGCCTCAGGCCACCATGCACGAACAGCACGTTGCCAAGCTGCAGGTGCGTCTGCATCGAATGCAGGCAGGTCGTCACCGTGCTGCCCATGGTCGCTTGCAGCAGCGAGTGGTCGAGGGCTGCATCCGGGCGCCCTGCACGCCGGCGCATCTCGCCCAGCACCGCGCCGCCGCCCATGTGTTCGCCCAGCCACAGCTGGCGCGCGGCCGGCGCATGGGGGCCGTCGCCGATCGCGAGCAGCAGCGACATCTCGTGGTTGCCCATCAACCGATCGATACGATCGACGCTGCGCGCCGATGCATCCGTCGCCCACAGGTCGAGCACGCCGAGGCTGTCCGGTCCCCGGTCGATCAGGTCGCCCAGGAAGACCAGCCGCGAAGGTGCGTCCACGGCGCGGGCGATGCCGGCCACGGTGTCGAGGAGCTCGCCCAGCTGTGCCGCGCAGCCATGCACGTCACCAACGGCAAACACGCATTCGCCGCCGGGGGCGAACGGCGCTTCGCGCCAGCCGGAAATGTCCATGCTGATCGGGTGGCTGTGCGACCGGGCGTTCATGGCTGCGACGCCACCTTGCCCGGCGCCGTGCCTGGCTCGAGCAGCCGCATGAAGCCCGCACCACTGGTGGCCTCCAACATGATCGTCTTCACTCTCCCCCCGCCGTCGGTGGGTCACATCTTAGCCTCGATCAGTCGTCCATCGACGTCCTGTGGCGCCGGCTTCGGCGCAGCCGCGCTCTATAATCGGCGGGCCTTGAATGACCACCGGAATGACGAATGACGACCATGAATGGCGCCTTGAATAGCGACTGGCAGGTCTTCCTGCGCGCTCGGGGTGCCCGGGCAGGCGCTGAATCCGCCGACGTCGAGACCTTCGGTGATCCCGCCGCCGAGCGTTTGGCCGCCAGCGAAGGTGCCGTGCTGTGCGATCTCTCGCATCTCGGGGTGATCGGCTTTGCCGGAAGCGATGCACAGGTGTTCCTGCAAGGGCAGCTGACCTGCGATGTGCGCGAAGCATCCACGCGGGCCAGCCGCCCCGGGGCGCTGTGCACGCCGAAAGGCCGTGCGCTGGCGACCTTCAGGCTTTGGCAGGACGCCGACGGCTACTGCATGCAGCTGCCTGTCGGCCAGCTCGAACCGATTCGCAAGCGGCTGTCGATGTATGTGCTCCGATCGAAGGTATCCGTGTCCGACCGCAGCGGCCAGAGCGTGCGTATCGGTGTGGCCGGGCCTCAGGCGGGCGCGCGCCTGGCCGCCGCGCTGGGCGCCGCGCCAGAGGCGCTGCCGACTGCTGGCGCGATCGTGCAGGCCCACGGCATGCAGTGGCTCTCCCTGGACGGCGGTCGCTTCGAACTTGTGGTGCAGCCCGACGCCGCAGCCGACCTCTGGACGACGCTGGCGGCGACGATCACGCCCGCCGGTGAACCGGCCTGGCGTTGGGCGGCGATCCACGCCGGTGAAGCAACGCTGCACGAGGCAACGCGCGAGCAGTTCGTGCCGCAGATGATCGACCTCGACCTGACCGGCGGCATCGGCTTCAGCAAGGGTTGCTACACCGGGCAGGAGATCGTGGCCCGAACGCAGTACCTCGGCCGATTGAAGCAGCGCCTGTACCGGGCACACATCGCCGGGGCGGAACCTCTTCCCGCACCGGGCACGGCTTTGTGCAGCGCCGACCTCGAAGGCCAGGCGACGGGCATTGTGGTCGAGTCGGCATGGGCGCCGGCCGGCGGCATCGACCTGCTCGCCGTGGTGCGCACCGAAAGCGCCGCGGTCCACCCGCTGCATCTGTCCGCCATCGACGGGCCGCTGTTGCAGTCGCTTGTCCCCGTCCATCCAGAAGCGGTCTCCGATGGTGCTCGCTGAGGTCCAGCCAGCGTGTGCCTGATCCTGTTCGCGGTCGATGCGCATCCCGACTACCGCCTGCTCGTCGCGGCCAATCGCGATGAACATTTCGCGCGTCCGTCCGCGCCGGCCGCTTACTGGACGGATACGCCGCATGTACTTGCCGGTCGCGACCTTGACCGCGGCGGTACCTGGTTCGGCGTCGGCCTCGACGGTCGCTTCGCGGCGGTGACGAACTACCGCGGGGCGCCGCCGGTTCCCGGCGGGCCTTCGCGTGGTGCGCTCGCCGCCGACTACCTGCAGGGCGACCTGCCCCCGCCGGCGTTCATCGAGGGCCTGGCGCGACGCGCCGGCGACTACCAGGGATTCAGCGTGCTGCTCGGCGACGCGACCTCCCTGTTCTACTACTCGAACCGGCTCGAGGGAGGCGGTGCGGGTGGCATGCCGATCGAGGCCGGGGTGCATGGACTGAGCAACCACCTGCTCGACACCCCGTGGCTGAAGGTGGTGCGGGGCCGACGGGCGCTGGAAGAGGCACTTTCGCTCGATCCTTCCGCTCGAGAGGCGGCGCTCATCGCGGCGCTTTCGGACCGTCGGCCGCCGGAGGATCGCGACCTGCCCGCGCAGGGGGCGCCGCTCTCGTTCGAGCGCGCGCTGGCCGCGCCATTCATCCACGCGCCCGAGCGCGATTACGGCACGCGCTGTTCGACGCTGCTGTCGGTCGCTCGCAGCGGCCAGGTGGAGTTCATCGAGCACACCTGGGACCGACACGCAAAGCCTTCGGGCCGCGTGCGCCATCGCTTCACGATCGGCTGACTGTGCTTGCCGGCACGCTGCCGCACGCAGCGTGAGCCTGCCGCGTCAGCGGTCGCTTCGGTGGTCCTGCAGCGCAAGCTGCATCGCGCGATGCGCGATGCCGGCGTCGTCGAACACGTCTCCGCAGGCCTGAAAGCCCTCGCGCGCGTAGAAGCCGAGCGCCTGCACCTGTGCATTGAGCCGCACCACGGCAAACCCGGATGCCGCGGCCTGCACGAGCATGGCCCGTAGCAGCGCGCGGCCGACGCCGCGGCCGCGCCACGGCGCGAGTACCGCCATGCGCCCGATGTGACCGTCGGGGAGCAGCCGTACGCACCCGATCGGCCGGCCATGCGTATCCTCGGCCAGCAGGTGCCGGCAGCCCTCGTCGAGACCGTCCCATTCGAGTTCGACGGGAACGTCCTGTTCGACGACGAACACCGTTTCGCGGACGGTCCGCAGCGCGGCAAAGTCCTCGGCCCAGCTGGCCGCGCGTACCTTGAATGCCGTGCCTGTGCTTTTCATCTCGCGATGATAGCGGCGTCCACGGCCCATAGGCGTTTGTCACCGTCAGCCCCCCAGCGTAAACTCCGGCCGGGCGTCAGAACACTACAAGCTTCGGCCGCATCGGCGGCGGGCCCGCCCGTGCGACGAACGAAGTCGCAGACACAGACAGCGCGGGAGAGAAGATCGCGCGCAGTTCGGAGGATCGTGATGCGTAACCCTGTCGCGGCATGCGGTGCCGCCCTCGCGCTGGCCTATTGCGCCAGTCTTCCGCCCGCTGCGGTTGCGCAGCCGGCATGGCCGGTCAAGCCGATGCGGATCGTGATTCCGTTCCCGCCGGGGGGGCCGACCGACATCATCGGACGAGCGGCGGCGCGCAAGCTCGAGGAGGCCTACGGCCACGCCGCAGTCATCGAGAATCGTGGCGGCGCTGGCGGCACCATCGGCGCCGAGTTCGTCGCCCGCTCCCCGGCCGACGGCTACACGATGCTGGTCGGCTCGCTGTCGACGCATGGTATCGCGCAGTCGCTGTACCCGAAGCTCGGCTACGATGTCCTCAAGGACTTCCACCATGTCACGCTGCTGGCGATGGTCGACAACTTCCTCGTCGTGCATCCCGCCGTGCCCGCGAAGAACGTGAAGGACTTGATTGCGCTCGCCCGCAGGAGTCCCGGCCGGATGAACTACGGCTCGGTCGGCATCGGTGGCGCATCGCACCTGATGGCGGAAATGGTCAACAGCATGGCTGGCATCCGCACCGTCCACGTTCCCTACAAGGGCGCGGCACCGGCCACGGCGGCACTGCTCGGCGGCGAGATCGATTTCCTGCTCAGCGGTATCCCCGCGCTGCTGCCGCACGTGAGGGCTGGCCGGGTGCGTGCCCTTGCGACCACCCTCGAGAAGCGGTCGCGGCTTGCCCCCGACGTTCCGACGATGGTCGAGTCCGGCCTGCCGGGCTACGTGGTGAGCACCTGGTACGTGCTGTCGGCGCCAGCGGGAACGCCGCGCGAGATCGTGAACCGGGCGAACAGCGTGGTCGTGAAGGGACTGAAGGCGCCCGACACGGTCGAGAGCTTCAACCAGATGGGTGCCGAGGCGATGGGTACGACGCCCGAGCAGACGGTCGAGTTCCTGCGCGGCGAACTCGCTCGATGGGCGAAGGTGGTACGAGACTCCGGCGCAAGGCCCGAGTAGCGACTTCGGCGCGCCCCTGGTGGCGCGGGGTCAACTCACATGGGCGGCTGATCGTGCCGCCGTGCCGTATCGAATACACGGGAGAAGCGCGATGGGAATGATGGATGGCAAGGTCGTGGTGGTCACCGGGGCCGGTCGCGGCGTCGGTCGCGGCGTGGCGCTGCTGATGGCTGCCGAGGGCGCGCAGGTGGTGGTGAACGACATCGGCGCGGCGCTCGACGGCTCGGGTGGCGAGCAGACGCCGGCGCAGGAGGTGGTCGACGAGATCGAGGCCGCTGGCGGCGAGGCGATCGCCAGCTACGACAGCGTGTCCGACTGGAACAGCGCCGAGAAGATCATCCAGTGCGCGCTCGATTCGTTCGGCCGCATCGATGCAGTGGTGAACAACGCCGGCATCCTGCGTGACGTCATCTTCCACAAGATGACCGAATCCGACTTCGACGCCGTGGTGAACGTGATGCTGAAGGGCTCGTTCAACGTGTCGCGCCACGCCGCCAACCATTTCCGCAAGCAGGAAGCGGGCGCCTTCGTGCACATGACCTCCACCGCGGGCCTTATCGGCGCAGTCGGCCAGGCCAACTATGCAGCGGCGAAACTGGGCATCGTCGGGCTGTCGAACAGCATCGCGCGCGACATGGAGAAGTACCGGGTGCGCTCGAACTGCCTGGCGCCCTCGGGCTGGACGCGGATGATCGCCTCGATTCCAACCGACAACCCGGCGCAGCAGAAACGCGTCGCGCAGCGCATGACGGTGAAGGCGGAGATGAACGCCCCGCTGACGGTCTTCCTCTGCAGCGACGCTGCGGCCGAAGTCAGCGGCCAGGTGTTTTCGGTGCGCAAGAACGAACTCTTCCTGTTCAGCCAGCACCGACCCGTGCGCGGCGTCCACCGCAGCGAAGGCTGGACGCCGGCTACCATCGCCGAACATGCACTGCCCAGCTTCCGGCCCAGCCTCACGCCGCTCGAACGGACGGTGAACGTGTTCCCGTACGACGCGATCTGACAGGCGCACTGCCATGACCATCCACTACGAAACCCTCAAGAACTGGCAGATCCCGGACCTTCCTTTCGAACTGTCTAAGAAAGACACCATCCTGTACGCGCTGGGGCTCGGCGTCGGCGCGGATCCGATGGACCTCCACCAGTTGCGCTTCGTCTACGAGCAGGGGCTGCAGGCGCTGCCGATGATGTCGGTCGTGCTGTGCCAGCCGATGGGCTGGGCGGGCGACCCGCGTACCGGCGTCGACCGAACGAAGGTCGTCCATGGCGAACAGGGCTTCCGGCTGCATCGGCCGCTGCCGGCCGAGGCCAGCCTGCGCGGCGAGACGCGCGTGGTCGATGTCATCGACAAGGGTGAAGGCAAGGGCGCGCTGATCCTCACCGAGACGCGCATCCTCGATGCGAAGACCGGCGAGTGCATCGCCACTACCGATTCGACCAGCTTCGCTCGGGCCAACGGTGGCTTCGGCGGCCCGTCGGCGTCGCCGAAGGTGCCGCGTACCCTGCCCGCGCGCGCGCCTGACCTGACTGACGACTGGCCGGTCATCCCCCAGCTCGCCCTCATCTATCGCCTGTCGGGCGACTACAACCCGCTGCATGCCGATCCGGCGTTTGCCGCGAAGGCTGGCTTCAGCCAGCCCATCCTGCATGGCCGGGCCACTTTCGGCATCGCCGGCATCGCCCTGCTGCGGCAGCTCTGCGGCTGGAACCCGGAGCGGCTCACCGCGATGGAGGCGCGCTTCTCCGCACCGGTGTATCCGGGCGATACCATCCGCACCGAGATCTGGCGTGAGGGTGGCGAGGTCTTCTTTCGCTGCACGGTGCCAGCGCGCAATGCGGTCGTCCTCAGCAACGGCTGGGCCGAGGTTTCGGGATGACCGATGGCGGCGCGGCCGACCAGCGGCGGATGCTGGCCGACAGCGTGACGGACTACTGTCGCCGATCCGATCCGTTGCGCAGGGCGCGTGCGCTGCGCGATACCGATCCCGGATTCGACCGTTCAGCATGGCAGGCGATGGCAAGCCTCGGCTGGACCGGTCTCGTCGTACCAGAAGCGTACGGCGGGCTGGGGCTGTCGGTGGCCGAACATGCGATCCTGGCCAGGGGCACGGCGGCCGCGCTGATGCCCGAGCCGCTGACCGCAGCGATGATCGCCACGCGTGCGATCGCCAACTGCGGCCAGGGTGCGCTGAAGGCATCCCTGCTGTCGAGCATCGCCTCGGGTGAGATCATCCCTGCCCTTGCCTGGCAGGAAGCGGCCGGGGACCTCGATCCGACTAACCTCGCCACGACCGCCTCGCCGCAGCCGGCGTCCGCTGGTGGGCACCGGGCGATGCTGCAAGGTGCCAAGCGCTTCGTCGTCGGTGCAGCCGGTGCAGACGGCTACGTGGTGTCGGTGCGCGAGTGCGCGCAGACGGCGCTCTACTGGGTTCCGGCGACAATGACTGGCATCCGCTGCGTCGCGCACCGACTCGCCGATGGCCGTCCCGTGCTCGACCTGCGTTTCGACGGTGTCGAACTGCCGGCCGATCATCGGCTCGCGATGGGGGCGGGCGCCATGCGCGCGGTCGCCGCAGCCGTCGACGACGGCAACCTCGCGCTCGCAGCCGAACTGCTGGGTCTGTCGCGACGCTTGCTGGACGTGACGCTGGACTACCTGCGCACCCGCACGCAGTTCGGGCGCCCGATCGGCGCATTCCAGGCGTTGCAGCACCGAGCGGTCGATCTTTACATCCACCAGCGTATCGGCGATGCCGCGCTCGACCACGCGCTGCACACGGCCACAGGGCTGGACGACGGGCCGCTGCGCAGCGCGGCCGCCAGTCGCGCCAAGGCGCGTGCCTGCGAGACCGCGCACCGGATCACGCGCGAGGCCGTCCAGATGCATGGTGCAATCGGTTTTACCGACGACTGCGATGTCGGCCTGTACGTGAAGCGCGCGCTGGTACTTTCAGCCTGGCTCGGCAATGCGCGGCTTCACCGCACCCGCTATGCCGCGTTGGTGCCGCTGGATGCCGCCGCAGCCTGAGGACGCCTGATGATCGACCCGCGAAACGGTACCGCCGGCGATGCGCCCCTTGAATGGGATGCACTTGCCGATGAGGTCTTCCGCACGGAGGTGCGTACCTGGCTGCAGGCGAACTGCCCTGAGCATGTGCGCTTCCCCGCCGGCCGCATGCACTGGCACGAGTGCCGGGACTGGTGGGACATGCTCTACCGCAAGGGCTGGATCGCCCCGTCGTGGCCGACCGCGCTCGGCGGCATGGGACTGTCGCCGTTCAAGCAGATCATCATGGTCGAGGAACTCGAGCGGCATGGTTGCGGCCGCATGCCCGATCAGGGCATCACCCAGGTCGGGCCGATCCTCATCCGCTACGGCACGCCGGACCAGAAGGAATGGTTCCTGCCGCGAACGTTGTCCGGCGAGGCGATCTGGTGCCAGGGCTATTCCGAACCGAACGCCGGATCCGACCTCGCCAGCCTGCAGACCGCGGCGGTGGAGGATGGCGGCGACTACGTGATCGACGGCAGCAAGATCTGGACGACGCTCGCGATGGACGCCACGCACATGTACGTGCTTGCGCGGACCGACCGCAGCGGGAAGAAGCAGGAAGGCATCAGCTTCCTGCTTCTGGACATGAAGTCACCCGGCATCACCGTGCGGCCGATCCGCAACATCGCCGGCGACGAGGAGTTCTGCCAGGTGTTCTTCGACGGCGTACGCACGCCGAAGGCCAACCTGGTCGGCGTACCCGGCCAGGGCTGGGCGATCGCGAAGTCGCTGCTTGGTTTCGAGCGGCTCGGGATCGGCAGTCCGCGGCGCCCGCAACTTGCATTCGCACGCCTGGAAAAACTGGCGCGGGCGCGCGGGCTGTTCGCCGATCCGTTGTTCATGGATCGGTTCACCGCGCTGCGCCTCGACATCGTCGACCTGTCGGCCACCTACGAGGTGTTCGTCGAACAGGTACGCCGCGGTGAAGCGCTCGGCCCCGACGTCTCCCTGCTGAAGATCTGGGCGACCGAGACGATGCAGCGGTGCTCGGAACTGATGCTGGAAGCGGGCGACGAGTACGGCGCGCTCGGTGGCGACACCGATGTCGACGGCACGCCGATGAACATGCTCGCCCCGTTCTACAGTTCACGCCCGGGCACCATCTACGGCGGCTCGAACGAGATCCAGCGCAACATCCTGGCCAAGGCCGTGCTCGGCCTGCCGCAATAGCATGGATACCGCGACCATCCTCGGCAACGTGGTGCAGGTGCCAGAACCGGCGTCCGGCCGCTGGACGCCCGCGACCTTCGAGCAGGCCCTCGACGCGGCCGCCGCGCGCTGGCCGGCGCAGGAGGCGCTGGTGATCGACGGTGTGCGCTGGACCTTCGAGCGGCTGCGGCAGGAGGCACGCCGTGTCGCATGCGCACTGGTCGCGCACGGTGTACGTCCCGGCGACCATGTCGGCGTCTGCACCGGCAACCGGGTGGAATGGGTCGCCTTCTTCCTCGGGGCGGCGCTCGCCGGGGCGGTGACCGTCCCGGTCAATACCCGATTCAAGTCGGACGAACTGCGCTACTGCCTGTCCCAGGCAGACGTGACCGTGCTTGCGGTGGCCGACCGTTTCCTGAAGGTCGACTTCATCGAGATGCTGCGCGGGATCGAGCCGGCGATCGATGGGGCGCTTCCAGGCACTGCCCTGCCGCGATTGCGCCATGTCGCGGTACTCGGCGCGGACGTGCCTGGCGGCGCCCGCCGATGGGATTCCTTCCTCGCCGCAGGCGACGGCCAGCCAGTGCCGACCGGCCGCGCCGCGCCCGATGACGTGGTGCTGATCCAGTACACCTCGGGCAGCACCTCGTTTCCGAAGGGTGTGCAGTTGAGCCACGACAACATGCTGCGCAATGCCGACGCGATCGCGCGCCGGATCGGCCTGGGGCCCTGCGAGCGTTACTTCAGCGCGCGGCCGTTCTTCCACGTGGCCGGCACCACGCTGTCGATCCTGGCCGCGCTGTCGCAAGGCGCGTGCCTCGTATCCACCCCGGTGTTCGACGCAGGCACCTCGCTCGATGCCATCGAGGCCGAGCGCTGCACCTTCCTGTCCGGCAACGACCCGATGTTCCAGATGATGCTGAGCCACCCGTCGCTCGCGGTGCGGCAGCTTGCGCTGCGCGGCGGCTGGGGATCGTGCACCCCGCAGATGATGCAGGCGGCCGAAGAGACCCTCGGCATGACGATCTGCCACGCCTACGGATTGTCCGAAGCCTCGCCGAACGTCTGCATGTCCGACTGGCGTGACCCGCCCGAGAAACGATGGAACAGCTACGCGCTGCCGTTGCCGGGTCTTTCGGTACGCATGGTCGACCCTGAATCGGGCCAGGCGATGCCGCCGGGCGCAACCGGAGAGATCCAGGTGCGCGGCTGGAGCCTGATGAAGGGCTACTACGGGATGCCAGAGCAGTCGGCGCAGACCCTCACGGCCGACGGCTGGCTGCGCACCGGCGACCTCGGGACCTTCGACGACCAGGGCCGCATGCATTTCATCGGCCGGATCAAGGAGGTGTTCCGCGTCGGTGGCGAGAACGTCGCTCCGGCCGAGGTGGAAGACCTGCTGCTGCGGCATCCGGCGGTGGCGCAGGCGCAGGTCGTCGGGGTACCCGACGCCCGCCTTGGCGAGGTGGGTGCCGCGTATGTGGTACTCAGGGAAGGTGCCTCGCTGGAGCCGGCTGCGCTGATCGAATGGACGCGCCCGCGCATCGCGGGCTTCAAGGTACCGCGCTACGCGAAGATCGTCGACGGCTTCGAGGCGATCGGCATGACGGCCAGCGTCAAGGTGCAGAAGAACCGACTGCGCGAGCACGCGCTGCGCGATTTCGGGCTGGCCTGATCGTCGGGCGCAGCGCGGACACGAAAGGAACGATGATGACGGTACGGATGGAACAATCGGATGGCATCGCCACGCTCACCCTCGACCGCCCCGACAAGCTCAATGCGATGTCCGACGAGATGTACGACCTGTTGCACGATTACGCGCACCAGCTGTCGGCGGATCCGGCGGTGCGCGCGATCATCCTGACCGGCAGCGGCAAGGGCTTCTGCTCGGGAGGCGATATCGGCAACATGGCAAAGACCGATCTCACCGGCTCGCGCGCGCGCTCGAAGTCGCGCCATCGCACCTTCCTCGCGCTGGCGGCAATCGAGAAGCCAGTGATCGCCGCGGTGCATGGCCCGGTCTACGGCATCGGCACCAGCCTCATGTTCGCCTGCGACCTGATCCTGGCCGCGCAGAGTACGACACTGGCGCTGTCGTTCAAGCGCGTCGGCGTGGTGCCCGACGGCGGCGCCATCTTCTTTCTCTCACAGTACCTCGGCATCGCCAAGGCGAAGGAACTGGTCTACACCGGGCGCAAGGTCGGCGCCGACGAACTCGCCGCGCTGAACATCGCGATGAAGGTGGTGCCAGACGTCGCGCTTCAGGCCGAGGCCCGGGCGCTGGCGGCCGAGATGGCCGCATCGGCCACTTGGATGCTCGGGCTCACCAAGAAGATGTTCCAGTTCATGTACACGCCGACCCTGGAACAGCTGCTCGACTACGAGGCGCTGATGCAGACGCACGTACGTCTGTCCGAGGACCACAAGGAAGGCGTGGCGGCGTTCAAGGAAAAACGCGCGCCGCGCTTCCAGGGACGCTGAACGATGGCCACGGACGTACTGCTCGTCGAGACCCGGGGCGCGGTCCGGCTGCTCACGCTGAACCGCCCCGACAAGCTCAACGCGATGAACACGGTAATGATCGAAGCACTGATCGCCGCGTTGCAGTCGGCCGATACGGACGCGGCGATCGGTGCGATCGTCCTGGCCGGTGCCGGGCGCGCGTTCTCGGCCGGCGCCGACATGGCGGAGTTCAGGGATGTCCCGCCCGCGGAACGTCTGGGCGTAGAACGACGCAGCGCCCTCACCGCCTCGCTTCAGCTGCTGCTGCCCGGCCTTGCAAAGCCGGTGGTCGCCGCCACCCGGGGACACGTGCTCGGCGGTGGCTGCGCGCTCGCCCTTGCCTGCGATATGGTGGTGGCTGCCCGCAGCTCCCGCTTCGGCTATCCCGAGGTCAGGCGGGGCATCCTGGCCGCTTCGGTGACGCCGAACCTCGCGCGTCAGGTGGGCACCAAGGCAGCGTTCGAACTGCTCGCCACCGGACGGTCGATCGAGCCTGCACGTGCGTTCGAACTCGGCTTGATCAACGACGTGGTGGAAGACGGTGCAGAAGTGGACGCGGCGTTGGCGCTCGCGGCCGAACTGGCGGCGCTTCCCGGGCCTGCCCTGCAGGCGACCAAGCGCCTTTTCTATCGCGCGCTCGACGCCGAGTTCGCGCGGGCGATGCAGCTCGCGCACGAGACCCACGCCGAATTGCATGCTGCAGCCCGGCGACCTGCCGACTGAACGTTTCGCAGAGGATCCACCGAATGAACCCGACATCGAAGACGCTTCCGTTCATCGCTGCGCTTGGCGCGGCATCCCTGCTGGCGATGCCCATGGCGCTGGCCCAGGCACCCCGGGGAGGCGGTGACGAATGGCCCTCGCGGCCGGTTCGCTTCATCGTGCCGTTCGCACCGGGTGCAGCGAACGACCTCATCGCGCGTGCGGTCGGTTCGAAGCTGGCGGATATCTGGGGCCAGAGCGTGCTGGTCGACAACCGGCCGGGCGGTGGTACGGTGATCGGCAGCGACCTGGTCGCGCGCTCCCCGGCCGACGGCTACACGCTGCTGCAGATCGGCCTGGCGCATGCCGTCAATCCGAGCGTGATCGCGAAGCTTCCCTACGATTCGCTGCGCGACTTCACGATGGTCGCGCAGACTGGCGAGTCGCCGTTCGTGCTCGTCTCGAATGTCTCGCTGCCGGTCAAGAACGTGCGCGACCTCGTGGCCATGGCCAAGGCCAGACCGGGCACGCTCGCCTACGGGTCCACCGGCTCTGGCGGTACCTCGCACCTGATGGGCGAACTCCTCAAGAGCATGGCCGGCATCGACGTGATCCACGTGCCCTACAAGGGATTGTCGCCGGCACTGACCGAGGTGATCGGCGGCCAGATCCAGTACAGCTTCGGCAGCTGGTCGACCGTGGGGCCGTTCGTGAAGGCAGGCAAGCTGCGCGCCCTCGCCGTGACCAGCGCCAAGCGTAGCCCGGTCACGCCCGACCTGCCGACGATCGCCGAAGAAGGGTTCAAAGGCTACGATGCGACGCCGTGGTGGGGTATCGCCGGCCCGGGTGGCATCCCACGTCCGCTGCTCGCCCGCATCAACACCGGTGTGCGCACCGCGATGGCATCGTCCGAGATGAAGGAGCGCTTTGCCATCCAGGGCATCGAGATCGCCACCGGGACCCCGGAGGCATTCCTGGCGCTGGTGAAGTCGGAAATCGATCGCTGGGCGAAGATCGTCAAGACGGCTGGCATCAAGGCGGACTGACATGACGGCGGATTTCTCCCGGCTGATCGAGCCCCGCGGCGTCGCGGTGATCGGCGCCACCGAGGACGCGCGCAAGATCGGCGGCCAGCCGATGCGGTTCCTGACCGAATTCGGTTACGAAGGCGCCGTCTATCCGGTGAATCCGCGCTACCAGACGGTGCGCGGGCTGCGCTGTTATGCGAGCGCGGCCGAGTTGCCCCAGCCATGCGACATCGGCCTGATCGCGGTGCCGGGCGCTTCGGTGCCGCAGGCGATCCGCGACCTCGGTCGCGCAGGCGTGCCCCACGCAATCGTGCTGTCTGCGGGCTTTCGCGAACTCGGCGAACGTGGCATGGGCCTCCAGCGTGAGCTCGACAGCGCCCTGGCCGACACGGGTATCCGGATCATCGGCCCGAACTGCCAGGGCGTGATGAACCTCCGCATGCGCGCCTACCTGGGCTTCGGCCACTCGTTCGCCAATCCGGCGCTGAAGGCGGGGCCGGTCTCGATGGTCACGCAGAGCGGCGGCTTCGGCTATTCGGTGGTCTCCGCCGCGCAGCGCGAGGGCATCGGCTTCAGCTACGTGTTCTCGACCGGCAACGAGGCCAACATCAGCTCGCTCGAGATGATGGCCTGCCTGATCGAGCGCCCGGAGGTCGAGGTGCTGGTCACCTACATGGAAGGACTGACCGATGGGCGTGCACTGCTCGCGCTGGGCGAACGCGCGCTGCAGCTGGGCAAGCCGATCCTCGTCTGGAAGGTCGGCAACACCGTCGCCGGCCGGCGTGCCGTGGCCTCGCACACCGCCAACCTGACCGCGAGCGCCGAGCTGTACCGCACGGCGTTCGAGCGTGGCGGCTTCGTGCAGATCCGTGACATCGACGATCTCATCGACACGCTGCATGTCTTCCTCGGTGGCCGCCTGCCCAAGGGCAAGGGCGTGACCATCCTGACCACCTCCGGTGGGGCCGGCGTGCTGATGGCGGACCGCTGCGAGGAGGCCGGGCTGGAACTGCCACTGCCCGGGCAGGCATCGATCGATGCGATACGGCCGGTAGCGCCCGACTTCGCGTCGCTCGGGAACCCGGTCGACGTGACCGCGCATTTCTCGGCGGCCTGGAAGGAATACAACCAGATCATCCGCACGCTGCTCGCCGACCCGTCTGTCGACATGCTGATCCCGCGCTCGATCGGCGGTGCCAATGCCGAGCCCTGGTGCGCCGAACTGCTCGAGATATTGAAGGGCACCGACAAGCCGGTGATCATCAGCCAGAACGAACCGCCCGAGCGCATTCAGTCGATGATCGCGATGCTGCGGGCGGCGCGCGTACCGCTTATCTCGACGCCGGCGCGCTGCGCAGTCGCGGCCGGGGCGCTGTCGAGCTTCGCCGCGCGCCGCAGGGCTCACGCCCTGCGCCCCGTGCCGGCACCGCGCTGCGTCGCGCCGGTGCGGCTCGACCTGCCTGCCGCGGGCGGCACGCTCGGCGAGCATCGTTCCAAGGCCATCCTGGCCGCGTACGGCATCCCGGTCACGCACGAGGTCCTGCTGTCGCCGGCCGAGATCGGCCGGTTGTCGGCGCTGCCGTTCGACGCGCCGTGGGCCGTGAAGATCGAGTCGCCGGACATCCCGCACAAGACCGAAGCCGGCTGCGTGCGTCTGGGCGTCGCCGGCCTGCTGGGACTGAAGGCGGCCGCGCGGGAAGTCGAGGACAACGCTCGGCGGCATAACCCGGGGGCACGGATCGACGGCATCCTGGTGACCGAGATGGCGCGCGGCACCGAAGTGATCGTCGGTGCGGTGGTCGATCCCGTGTTCGGGCCGGTGGTGATGTTCGGGCTCGGCGGCATCGCGACGGAACTGCTGCGCGATGTCACCCACGAGTTCGCGCCGTTCGACACCGTGACGGCACGTGCGATGATCGGTCGCATCCGGTCCGCGCCGCTGCTGACCGGCTATCGCGGTCGTCCGCCACTGGATGTGGACGCGCTCGCCGACGTGCTGTCGCGGGTATCGTGGCTGGTGGCTGACCATGCGGGCCGGATCGCGGAGATCGACCTGAACCCGCTGTTCCTCGGCGAACGCGGCATCGTCGCCGCCGATGCGCTGGTGGCACTCAAGCCGGCGACATGAGCGCCGACCTGTCGCGCATGCAAGAACCCTTCATCGAACAGAGAGGACCCACCGGACCATGGACCTGAAGCAGCAATCCCCGCTCGGCAAGTTCATCGAGCACCTGAAGGCGGGCGAGTTCGCCTACCAGTACAGCGCCGCCGACGGCAAGGCGTTCTTCTACCCGCGCGTGGTCGCGCCGGTCAGCGGCAGTGCGCTCGAATGGAAAGTCTCGAAGGGTCTGGGCACCGTGTATTCGACCACGTGGATCCCCGTGAAGGACGGTCAGCCGTACAACGTCGCGCTGATCGACATGGACGAGGGCTTCCGCCTGATGAGCCGGGTCGAGGACATCGGCGCGAAGGACGTGAAGATCGGCATGCGGGTGAAATTCCGCGCGCATGCGGGCGACAAGCCGGAAGACCCACCCTACCCCGTGTTCACCGCCGTGGAGGGCGCATGATGCAGAACCTGTTGAAGCGAGGCAGTGCCGCGATCGTCGGCGTGGCGGAATCCGACCTGGGCCTGGTGGCGCCCCATACCAGCCCGATCGACCTGATGGCACAGGGCGTCATGCGCGCGCTCGACGACTGCGGGCTGCAACTGTCCGACGTCGATGCGCTGTTCGCCGCCACTTCGCAGGCCCGGTTCTCGACGATGATGCTGAAGGAATACCTCGGCCTGAACCCGACCTGGAACGACAATACGCAGATCGGTGGCTCATCCTTCGAAGCCCATGTCGCCCACGCTTGGGCAGCCATCCAGCTCGGCCAGTGCGAAGTCGCGGTGATCACCTACGGCAGCACCCAGCGTTCCGTATCGCGAGCGGCGGCCAGCCCGCGCGAGTACAACTACTACGAGGCGCCGTTCAAGCCGTTCATGCCGCCGACCGCATATGCGATGGCCGCGGCGCGCCACATGCACCAGTACGGCACCACGCGCGAGCAGCTCGCCGAGGTCGCCGTGGCTGCCCGCCAGTGGGCGCTGATGAATCCGGCCGCCTGGGAAAAGGAGCCGCTGACCGTCGAGCAGGTCCTGGCCTCGCGCATGGTCAGCCATCCGCTGTCGGTGCGCGACTGCTGCCTGGTGACCGATGGGGGCGGCGCGATCGTGATGACCTCCGGTGAGCGTGCGAAGACGCTGAAGAAGAAGCCGGTATACCCGATCGGCTATGGCGAGGGCATCTCGCACAACAGCATCGCCAACATGGCCGATCTCACAGTCACCGGCGCCGCGGTGTCCGGGCCGCGCGCGTATGCGATGGCCGGGCTCGGTCCGAAGGACATCGACGTGGTCGAACTGTACGACGCGTTCACGATCACGCCGATCCTGTTCCTCGAGGATCTCGGGTTCTGCCCGAAGGGCGAAGGCGGACGTTTCGTGTCGGGCGGACGCATCGCGCCGGGTGGCGAGCTGCCGGTCGATACCAACGGCGGCGGGCTGTCCTACTGCCATCCCGGCATGTACGGCCTTTTCATCCTGATCGAGGCGGTGCGCCAGTTGCGCGGCGAGTGCGGCGCGCGCCAGGTGAAGGGCGCCGAGACGGCGATCGTGCATGGCAACGGCGGCGTGCTGTCGAGCCAGATCACCTGCATCCTGGGTGGCCCATCGACGGTCTGACGCGATGTTGAGCGGCCTGCGCGCTCGGTGTGCGGCGGGTGCGCTGCTGGCGGCGGCATTCGTGCCGCTGCCCGCCGGCTCTCCGGCAGCCTTGGCGGCCGGATTCGGCGTGGAGCGGGCCTCCAGTGCGCAAGGGCTCGACCGCACCATTCGCAAGATCAGTCTGTCGCACCATGTGATGCGGATCCGCGGCCTGGCCGCGATCTGCGTGCAATCCAGACGCGTGCTGTCGATGAACGTACGCTACGCCGACCTCGACGGCGACAATGCCGAGGAGGCCGTGGTGGAGGCCACCACCTGTCAATCCACGGACGGCACGGCCGACCTGATCGGCGTCTACAAGTACCAGCATCCCGACAGCGTGCGGGAACTGCCCACCGAGCATGCGGTGCGCTCGAACGACCCGGTGTTCAACGGCATGACCGGACCGCTGCGGCTGGAACTGATCAACGGTCGCCTGGTGCGCTGGTTTGCCGTGGCGGGGGCACCCTGCCCGTCCGGGAAGGTACGCAACAACGGGCGTCGCTCGCTCGTCTACCGTTGGGCAGGCGAGCGTTTCGTGGTTGAGCGGGTCGACGAGACGCCGCCGGGAAGCTGCTGAGGCGAGCGCGCCAGCAGCCATTGCCCGGACGCGGGATAATCCGCCTTTCCGATCCGCTCGAGGTGCGCATGTCCTCAGTTCCCACCGTGCCCAGTCAGGCCCTGTCCTCCCTGCATCGGCTGTCGATCGCCGAAGTCTCGTCGTTGATTCAGGCGAAGCGGCTGTCCGCGGTGGAATACACCCAGACCCTGGTGCAGCGCATCGATACCCTCGAGCCACAGATCAATGCGTTCATCACACCCACCTCCACGCTGGCGCTCGAGCAGGCCCGTGCCGCCGATGCCGATATCGCCGCCGGGCGCTGGAAGGGTCCGCTGCACGGCGTGCCCTTCGCGCTGAAGGACATCTACGACACTGCCGGCATCCTCACCTCTGGCCATTCGCGCGTGTGCATCGATCGCATCCCCGCCCAGGACTCGACCACGACGCGCAAGCTCTATGAAGCGGGCGCGACGCTGCTGGGGAAACTGGCCACGCATGAGTTCGCGCATGGCGGGCCGTCGTTCGACCTGCCCTGGCCGCCAGCGCGCAATCCGTGGAATACCGCGTGCTTCACCGGCGGCTCGAGCAGCGGGTCCGGGGCGGCCCTGGCTGCCGGCTTCGTGCCGGCAGCGCTCGGTTCGGACACCGGTGGCTCGATTCGCGGCCCTGCTTCGTGGTGCGGCGTATCCGGCCTGATGCCCACGTTCGGCCTGGTGTCGCGCGCCGGGGTGATTCCGAACTCGTTCTCGTTCGACCATTGCGGTCCGATGGCACGCTCGGTCGAGGATTGCGCCATCCTGCTGCAGGCGATCGCAGGGTTCGATCCGGCCGACAGCGGCTCCGTGCGCTGCAGTATCCCGGACTACCGGGCGGCACTGACCTCCGACCTCAAGGGCGTGCGCATCGGCGTGCTGCGCCACTACTGGGAAGAAGACCAGCCGGCACCGGCCGACGTGGTGGCGGCGCTGGACGATGCCATCGGCGTGCTGCGCGGCCTGGGCGCGATCGTCGAGGACGCACGGGTTCGTCCGCTGAAGGAATCGTTCGACATCAAGGTGATCATCGCCGAGACCGAGATCTTCACCATCCACCTCAAGGCGCTGCAGGAGCGGCCAGGCGACTTCGGCTGGGACTTCCTTCAGCGTGCGCTGCCGGCCTGCCTTTTCTCGGCCAGCGACTACTTCCGGGCCACGCGCGAGCACCGGCGCACGGTGTCGCAGATGGCCGAGGTGTTCGACCGCTACGATGTGCTGCTCACCGTCGGCCAGGGCGCGGCGCCGCGCCTGGACCACCACGATCCGCTCAACTTCTGGAAGAAGCCGAACCTGTTCACGCCATCGAACGTCGCCGCCGGTCCTGCGCTCGTGGTGTGCAGCGGCTTCTCGGCCAGCGGCCTGCCGCTGGGCATGCAGGTGATCGGCCGCCCGTTCGATGAATCCACCGTGCTGCGCGTGGGTCATGCATTCCAGCTGGCGACCGACTTCCATCGGCGCGAACCGACGCTCGTGCCGGGCGCAGCACAGCCGACGCTGGCGGCGATCCCGGTGCCGACCGATGCCCCGGACACCGATGCGAAGACGCGCGCGCTGTGCGACACAATGGCCGAGCGGGCCGGGCTGCGGTTGAACGATTCGCAGCGCATCCTGCTCTACCGTGCTGCCCCGTTCGCGCTCGAGATGGTCGCTCGTCTGAAGGGCGACCACGGCTTCGAGGAGTCCCCAGCCAACGTCTTCCAGTTCCCCGACCCCATCCTTTCGCGCGCGCGCCGTTGACAAGCCACGTCCGCGCGACACGTCTCCGCCATCCCGGGCGCGCCTGCGCCCGCCCCGCCTGAAGGAAACACGCAAATGATACGAGCCGCCATCATCGGCCTCGGCCGCTGGGGCCAGAACATGGTCACCTGCGCCAGCGGCAGCACCCGGATCCGGTTCGTCGCCGGCGCGACGCGCACCCCAGCCAAGGCACAGGCCTTCGCGGACGAGCACGGCTTCGCGCTGCATGGCGACCTCGATGCCGTGCTGAACGATCCGAACGTCGACGCGGTGGTGATCACCACGCCGCACAAGAGCCATGTCGACGTGATCACCCGTGCCGCGAAGGCCGGCAAGCATGTGTTCGTCGAGAAGCCGTTCACGCTGAACAAGAAGGACGCGCTGGTCGCGATCGAGGCCTGCAAGGCGGGCGGGGTCACGCTGTCGCTGGGCTTCAACTGGCGCTTCCAGCCGGCGATGCTCGAGATCCGGCGCATGTTCCAGGACGGCACGCTCGGCCAGCTGCTGCACATCGAAGGCAACTTCAACGGGCCCAGCGTGTTCCGCTATGCGCCCGACCATTGGCGTCCCGATCGCACCGAGAGCCCCGGCGGCGGCCTCACCGGCCGCGGCGTCCACAACATGGACGCGATGATCTTCCTGGCTGGCCCGATCGAGCAGGTCTACGCGCAGAGCTTCCGCCAGGTGCTCGACCGTGGCGTCGACGACACCACCTCGGTGCTCTACCGCTTCCGCAGCGGCGTCACTGCCTACCTGGGCATGGTGCTGGCCAGTGCCGAATGCTGGCGCATGCAGTTCTTCGGCACCAAGGGCATGGTCGAGGTCGGCGCGATCGAGCACCTGCCGACCTGGGACATGACGCTGCAGATGATCGACCAGCCACGCGAGGTCCGCAAGTTCACCGCCGAGCGCACCGAGAAGCTGGAACTGGAGGCGTTCGCCCGTGCGATCGAGGCTGGCCAGCCCTACGTGATGCCGGTCGAGGACATCGTGGCCGGCGTGTGCGGCCTCGAGGCCATCCTGAAGTCGATAGAGTCCGACCTGCCGGTGAAGGTGGAACAATGAGCGCTGCACCGTCGCCCGCCTGGGCAAGCGAACCCGAAGGCCGCAGTTTCCGGCGCCTGCCCGTGACCACCATGCTCAACGGTGCCGAGCTCACCGTGCCGTTGCACGTGGTGACCGGGGCGAAGGCCGGCCCGACGCTGGGCATCATCACCAACCAGCACGGCGACGAGTTCTTGCCGACGATGGTGATCCGGCAGTGGCTGGCGGGCTTCGATACCTCGAAGCTCTGCGGCCGTATCGTGGTGGTGTCGGTGGCCAACCCTCTGGCCACGGCCGCCTGCCAGCGGCTTACGCCCGAGCCGCATGGCCGCACGGACCTGCACGAGGCATTCCCCGGCAACGCCCGCGGCAACACGACGCAGATGATCGCTGCGGTCATTACCGAGCAGGTGCTCGACCACATCGACTTCCACTGCGATTTCCACGCTGGCGGAACCGGCGGAAGGCTACAGGGGCGGGTCGACTACAACGGCAAGGCACCGGCCGAGGTGAAGCAGCGCTGCTTCGAGATGGCACGCGCGTTCGGCCAGCCGTTCGTGCACGAGAATGACCTGAGCGGCACCTCCGCGCACTACGTGACCACGAAGCGCGGTATCCCCAGTTGCAACCCGGAGGTCGGTGGCACCTTCCTCGGACCGGACAGCACCGCCACCTACACAAAACAGTCGATGGACGGGCTCAACCGCCTGGCGGCGCATCTGGGACTGTTCGACGCACCCGTGCCGCCGGTGAAGCAGATCCACTTCGACCTGGTGGCGCGGCGCGAACTGCGCCCGCACAACAGCGGCTACCTGGAGTCGCTGTTCGAGCGGCCGGAGGAGATCGGGCGGCCGATCGCGGCAGGGACGCTGCTCGGTCGGGTGATCGACCTCTACAGCTATGCGGTGCTGGAAGAGATCAAGGCACCGTTCGACGGCTTCCTGTTCTTCTCGCGCTACAGCGGCACGGTGAGCGCCGGCACCCAGGCGTTCGCGTTGGCCGAGGCGGCCAAGAGTCAGCAGCTGTCCTGACCGCTCGCACTCTGCGCGCGGCACCATGGGGGGTAAGCCATGCAACTGAACGACGAAGAGCAGGCGATGCAGCGCGGCGAGCGCGGCGTGGCGGTCAAGGAGGCGATCGACTTCCAGGTCGCGGTCGGTACGTTCTTCGGCGCGAAGCGCTTCGTGCCGATCAGCAACGCCCACATGATGGGCGACATCGAGGTAATGGGAGACGCCGGTCTGTCGCGCCTGAAGCAGATGGCCGAGGCCGGCACCCACTGCGCGGTGGGCATCACCACCAATGCGCGCTGCGTGGACTTCGGCCATGTGAAGCAACTCGGGCAGGTAGAGGACGAAGTCGAGAAGGAGCGGCAGATCATCGCGCACCTGCGGCAGATGAACGTGATCACCGCCGACACCTGCATCAACTATCAGACGCTTTACCAGCCGCACCTGGGCGAGCACGTGGCCTGGGGCGACACCGGAACGGTGATCTACGCCAACTCGGTGTTCGGTGCGCGCACCAATTTCGAGGGCGGTCCGTCCGCACTGGCCAGCGCGATCACCGGCCGCACCCCCGAGTACGGCTTCCACCTCGATGCGGTCCGGCGCGGCAACTTCACGGTCGAGCTCGACGTCGATCCGACAGACCACGCTGACTGGGGCGCGATCGGGCGGCTCGTCGGCGAGCCGCATCAGAGCTATTACGCGGTACCGGTTTTCTCCGGGCCGGGCGGTACGCCGCTGCGCCGAGCCCCGACCGCGGACGAGCTCAAGCACCTGGGTGCGTCGCTTGCCAGCTATGGCTCGCATGCGATGTTCCACATGGTCGGGGTAACGCCGGAAGCACCCTCGGTCGAGGCCGCGCTCGGGGGAAACATGCCGACAGACCGCATGCGCATCACCCGCGCGGACATCGATCGGGTCTACGCCGGATACGATGTGAAGGACGGCCGCTGCAACCTGGTGGTGTTCTCCGCGCCGCAACTGTCGTTGTTCGAACTCAAGCGCATCTCGGAACTGCTGGACGGAAAGAAGGTCGCTCCGGGTTCGAAGCTCTTCGTGACGACCAGCAACGCAATGAAGCGCAGTGCCTCCGAACTGGGCTACATCGAACGGATCGAGGCTGCGGGCGGTATCGTGCTGGAAGGCGTCTGCTTCTACATCCTGCAGGACCTGACCCCGATGAAACAGCGCATGGGCTGGAGCAGCCTGGTGACCAACTCTGCAAAACTGGTGAACACGATCACCGCGCACCGTTTCAACACGATCCTGCGCCGCACCGAGGACTGCATCGAGACCGCCCTGACCGGAGCCGTGAAATGACTGCAAGCGTGAAGCCGGTGCTGCTGACCATCGCCGTCGACCGTGCGGCCGGGCCAGTCGTCGAAGGCGAGGCGGTGATCTCGACCGAGGGCTTCAGCCCGCGCTACGACCTGGACCGCTGGACCGGGGTGATCTCGAAGCCCGGCCACAAGCTCGAAGGCGTCAGCATCCGGGACAAGGTCCTGTTCTTTCCGACCGCCAAGGGTGGCATTGCTGCCGGATGGGCGTTTCATGACATCAAGGGCAAGGGTATCGCGCCGAAGGCGTTCGTCTTCGGCGTGACGAACCCGGTCATGGTGCAGGGCGCGATCTTTGCCGACATCGCGATCACCGAGGGCTGGTCGCCGGATCCGCTGGCGGTGATCCGCACCGGAGACCGGGTGCGCGTGGATCCCGCGCGGCGGGTGATCGAACTGCTGGAGCGGGCACCCTGACCTGCCTGCCGGCGCGGGACGATCAGATCTCGTGACAGCAACTGTCAGGAAACGGGGCGGCGGGTACAATCTCGCGATATCTACAGGGTGGTGGCACGCATCGCCGCCCGGAATGTTCCAGGAGTCCACGATGACCCGCTTCGCCACAGCTGGCTGCGCGCCCCGCGCCTGCGCCCTTGTTCTACTGTCCGCCGCTACCCTTGCCGGCATACCTGCGGCACTCGCGCAGAAGTCGGGCGACGGCTGGCCTGCACGGCCGATACGCCTGCTGATCCCGGCCTCGCCGGGCGGCGGCGCGGACACGCTCGCACGGGTGCTCACGCCCCGGCTGAGCGAGCGGTTCGGGCAGCCGGTGGTGATCGACAACCGTCCCGGCGCCGCCGGCACGATCGCGATGGACATCACCTCTCGCTCGGCACCCGACGGCTATACGTCCATCCTCACGCAGTCGACCAGCGCGGTGATTGCGCCCGCGATCCAGGAGAAACTGCCCTATCGCACACTGGTCGACTTCAGCCCCGTGTCGCTGATCGCCGAAGTGCCGCATGTGCTGGTGGTGAACCCGACGGTGCCGGCCAACAACCTGAAGGAGCTGGTGACGCTGGCGCGCACCCGCTCGCTCAACTACGCATCCTCGGGCATCGGCGCCGGCAGCCACTTCTCCGGCGAGATGCTCGACCGTGCTGCGGGGATCCGCACCGTGCACCTGCCGTACAAGGGCGCCGGCCCGGCGCTGGCTGCGGTCATCGCTGGCGAAGCGCAGCTGTTCTCCTCGCCGATCAACGCGGCCATCGGCCATATCAAGGGTGGCAAGCTGCGGCCGATCGCGATGACCACCGCCAAGCGCTCGGCCGTCCTGCCTGACCTGCCCACGATCGCCGAAAGCGGCTACCCGGGCTTCGACATCGGCACCTGGTTCGGCCTGCTGCTGCCGCCGAAGGCTTCGAAGGAACTGGTCACCCGGATGCACGCGGAGTACACCGGTGCGCTGCGCATGCCCGACGTGCTGGAGCGGTTGCAGGGCGACGGCACGGTGCCGATCGGCAGCACGCCGGAAGACTTCCGCAAGCGGATCGCGGTCGACCTCGAGCGCTTCGCGAAGATCGCACGCGAGGCGAACATCCGCGCCGATTGAGAGCAGATGGTCCCGCAGCCCTCGCGGGCTCCGGAACCATCGAAGCATCCTATTCGGAAGCGTCCGCGACAAGCCCTGCCTGCTCGATGCCGAACACGCAGCACGCTTCGTCCTGGTCCCCGCTGGCCCCGCTGGCGCCGGCCGCACCCAGGATGTTGCCGGCGGCGTCCTTGATCAGCACGCCGCCCATCTGCGGGAGGAACCTGCCCTCGGCCGTCGCGGCCAGGGTGATCATGAAGTTCGGGTTGCTTTGTGCCCGCTTGGCGAGCGAACGGCTGGAGCAGCCCATCGCGACCGCACCCCAGGCCTTGCCGCGGGCGATATCCTCGCGGAACATGGTTGCACCGTCTTCGCGCTTGTAGGCGACCGTGTGGCCCGAGGCATCGAGCACGATCACGCCCAGTGCGGGGATCTTCATCTCGCGCGCCTTCTCGATCGCCTTGTCGACGATGATGCCTGCCTGCTTCAACGTAAGTGCAGCCATGTTTATTCCCCTCTTTCGTCTGTCTGGTGTGGCGGTTGCCGGATGGCGTGTGCGGACGAGCCGCCCTTTCAGCCGCGGATGCCGGGCATGTCGAAGCCGCGCTTCTCGAGTTCGGCCGCGAGCGCCCTGCCCTGCTCTTCACCGAGCTGGACCAGCGGCGGGCGGGTCACTGCCCATTGTGAATGGCCGGTGTACAGGGCGGTCGTGTGCTTGAGCGCCGGAATCTGGGGGAACTTCGTGATCGCACGCCGGAAGTCGGTGATCGCTTCCTGCATCGCGTCTGCCTTCGGATCCTGCCAGTTGCGGAACAGCGCATCGATGGCTGCCGGCCCGATGTTCGCGGTGGCGGTAATGGTGCCGACCGCGCCCAGGCGCATGCCTGCGAGCAGGAACTCTTCGCTGCCCGGGAAGAACTGGAAGCCGGGGAATGCCTTGAGCATCGCTTCCATGTTCTTCCAGTCGCCGCCACTGTCTTTCATGCCGACGACGGTACCAGCATAGTCCTTGAGCAGGCGCTCGACCAGCCCGAGAGAGAACGGTACCGCCGTCATCGGCGGGATGTGATACAGGTAGATCTTGAGGCGTGCATCGCCCACGCGCTGCGCGATTTCGGCGAAGTTGCGATACAGGCCCTCGTCGCTCACACCCTTGTAGAAGAACGGCGGCAGCATCAGCGCACCGGCCACTCCGCGCTCGACGGCGAAGCGGGTGAGGGCGACCGAGTCGGTCAGCGCGCAGCAACCGGTGCCCGGCATCAGCTTCGATGCCGGTACGCCCGCTTCGAGCAGCGACTCGAGCAGCATCTTCCGTTCGTCCAGCGAGAGCGAGTTCGCCTCGCTGTTGGTGCCGAAGATCGCCAGGCCGCTGCAGCCGTTGGCGAGCAGCCATTTGCAATGCCGGACATAGCGCTCGACATCCGGCGAGAGGTCCGGCTTGAAGGGCGTGATGACCGGCGCAAGAACGCCGGTAAGAAGGGGGGCTTGGCTCATCGGGTCCTCGGCGCAATCGCGTGCCACGGAAGGGGAACCGGATTATAGCCACGCCGCCTCCACCACGGTTGCGGGCTCTGGCCAGGCTGCGGTAGCCTGCTCGGAGCCCGGTGTTCCGGGCAGCATGCGGTCGAGTCGGCCGCGCGCGTGTTCCACGGACTCCCGGATCGGTTCAGGATGCATCGAGTTTCCCAGGCGCTGGCCATGATCGTACTGGCGTGCGCAGCGACGCTGTTCCTGTGGCCGGCCGCCGATCCCGCGCAGGCGACCACGCTCAAGGTCGTCGCGCTTGCCGTGTTCGCGATCGGCCTGTGGGCGACGGCGGCGGTACCGGAGTACCTGGTCGCCCTCGCCTTCCTGTTCCTCGCGGCGGTCACCGCGGTCGTTCCGAACGAGGTCGTCTTCTCGGGCTTCACCACCAGCACCCTCTGGCTGGTGTTCGGCGGGCTGATCATGGCCGAGGCGGTGCGCGCGTCCGGCCTGGGCCTGCGCCTGGCCTCGCACCTGCTGGGCGCCTTCAGTGGAAGCTATCGGCGTGCGCTGATCGGCACCATGCTGGTCACCACCGTGCTCTGCTTCGTGATGCCCGCGACGGTGGGCCGCATCCTGCTGATGGTGCCCATCCTGCTGGCATTCTGCGAAAGGCTGGGACTGAAGCCCGGCAGCAAGGGCTTCAACGGCATCATGCTCGTGATGCTGATCGGCAGTTTCCAGGTGGGCGCGGCGATCCTGCCGGCGAACATCCCGAACCTCGTGCTCGCCGGATCCGCCGAATCGATGTACGGCGTACAGATCCTCTACCTCGAGTACCTGAAGCTGCACTTTCCGGTACAGGGGTTCGCCAAGGCGGTGATGACGGTCCTGCTGATCGACTGGCTGTTCCGCGACCGCGTGTCGCCGCCGCGGGTGTCTGCCCCGCTGCCGCCGATGTCTCCGGTCGAGTGGCGCATGGCGGTGATCCTGGCCAGCGCGCTGGCGCTGTGGGCCACCGACTTCGTGCATCACATACGCCCAGGCTGGATCGGCATGGGCGCCGGGCTCGCATGCCTGCTGCCTCGGCTGGGCATCATCGACGTGCATGCGATGAACGACCGGGTGAAGCTGTCCGGCTTCTTCTACATCGGTGCGGTGCTTGGCGTGGCCGCGATGATCGACGCGGCGAAGCTGTCGACCGTCGTCGGCGCCTGGCTGCCGTCGCTGCTCGGCCTTGCCGCCGGGGCTGACTACTGGAATTTCCAGATGCTGTCGCTGGTGGCAACGCTCACCTCGATGTTGGCGACGAGTCCGGGGCAGCCTGCGCTGCTCGGGCCGCTTGCCGGGGACCTCGCGGCGATCACCGGCTGGAACGTCAAGACCGTGCTGATGCTCTATGGCATCGGTTTCTCCACCATCCTGCTGCCGTACCAGGTGCCCCCGGTCATCGTCGGGCTCTATGCCGCCGGCATCCCGGTGCGCGAAGCCGCGCGAGTATTCCCGGTGCAGGCGCTGCTCACCTTGCTGCTGCTGTGGCCGCTGAACTTCGCCTGGTGGTGGCTGCTCGGCTACTTTGTCTGAAGAGGTCCCGATGAGCCTGCTGTTCTCCCCGTTGCGCCTGCGCGCGCTCGAACTGCCCAACCGTATCCAGGTATCGCCAATGTGCCAGTACAGCGCGGTCGACGGCTCGATGAACGACTGGCACCTGATGCACTACGGCAGCCTGGCCCTGTCCGGTGCCGGCCTGCTGGTGATCGAAGCTACCCACGTGAGCGCGCAGGGGCGAATCACCCATGGCTGCAGCGGCCTCTACAGCGACGACAACGCAGCTGCGCTGGCCCGCGTGCTCGGCTTCTGCCGAGCCCATTCCACCATGCCGATCGGCATCCAGCTCGGGCATGCCGGCCGCAAGGCATCGAGCGAGCGGCCGTGGGAAGGCCGCGGCAGCCTGAAAGCCGGCGCAGATCCCTGGCCAGTGGTGGCCGCGTCCGACCTTCCGTTCGCGCAGGACTGGCCGGTACCGGCGGTACTGGACCGCGACGCACTGAGTGCGATACGCGAGGCCTTCGTGCGCGCGACCGAGAGGGCCGCTGCACTGGGCCTTGACCTGATCGAACTGCACTCCGCGCACGGCTACCTGCTGTCGACCTTCCTCTCGCCGCTGTCCAATCACCGCACCGACGAGTACGGCGGCAGCCGGGAGAACCGGATGCGCTTTCCGCTCGAGATCTTTGCGGCCATGCGTGCCGCGTGGCCGGCGGAGCGTCCGATGGGCGTACGCATCCACGGCAGCGACTGGACGGACGGCGGCTGGGGCGTGGACGACGCCGTGGCCTATGCGGCCGCCCTGCAGGCGCTGGGCTGCGACTACGTGACCGTCTCCAGTGGCGGCGTGGCGAGCGCCGCGCAGATCCCGGTCGGACCGGGCTACCAGGTGGACCTTGCCGAGGCGGTGCGCCGCGCAACCGGCATCGTTACCTGCGCGGTCGGCATGATAACCGGTGCCGCCCAGGCCGAAGCCATCCTTGCAGAGGGCCGGGCCGATCAGGTCGCGCTCGCGCGCGCGATGCTGTTCAATCCGCACTGGCCCTGGGCTGCCGCCGCCGCCCTGGGCGCCTCGAACGCGATGCCACCGCAGTACGCAAGGGCCGCTGCCGCGACCTGGCGCGGCACGATCCCGACCGGGGCGGCGTGAGGCCGTCCCAGGCAGCTGTCAGAGCGTGACGCCGCCGCCGACTTCCAGGACGATGCCGTTGATGTAGCTCGCTTCGTCCGAAGCGAGGAAAGCGAACGCGTCCGCGATCTCTTCCGGCTTGCCGAGGCGACCCAGCGGTACCTTCTCTTCCATCGCACGCAACACCCGCTCCGGCATGGAATTGAGGATCGTGGTGCCGATGAACCCCGGACAGACCGCGTTCGCGCGGATGCCCTTGCGCCCGAGTTCCTTCGCCCACGTCTTGGTCATGCTGATCACCGCGCCCTTGGTGGCCGCATAGTTGGTCTGCCCGAAGTTTCCGTACAGCCCGACGATCGACGAAGAACTGAGGATCACGCCCGACTGCTGCTGGAGCATCGTGTCGACGACCGCACGGGTGCAGTTGTAGACACCCTTCAGGTTGATGTCGATCACCAGGTCGAACTGCTCGTCGGTCATGTTCTTCAGCTGCGCATCCTTGACGATACCGGCGTTGTTCACCAGCACGTCGATGCGGCCGAAGGTCGACAGGACCTCATCGACCATCCTGCGGATCGATTGCATGTCGCGGACATCGACGAGGCAGCCGATCGCCTCGCCCCCGCCGCTCCTGATAGTGGCGACGGTCTCTTGGATCAGTTCCGGCGTCAGGTCGCAGACGACTACCTTGCCCCCCTCGCGCGCGAACTTGAGGGCAGTTGACTGACCGATGCCGCGTGCCGAACCGGTGATGATTGATACCTTGTTTTTCAGGCGCACCCGAATCTCCCTTGGTCATGATCGCCGTCGCCGTTGGTGTTGCGCAGCAACGTCGGAGCGCTGAAAGCCCCGGAACAGGTCCGGAAGGCGAGCCTCCAGGGAGGCTTCGGGCGTCTGAACGGGAGCCCAGCTGCGAGGACTCTAGCCGAATATTCTGCGCCGCACAACCGACTACTTCCCAGCATTGGCGCGGCTTTGCCCTAGACAAGCGCTGTGGTCTCGGGCGTGCGTAATGCTGCGCAGCATAAGCTGCAGCAACCAACTGCAGCTACTTCGCTGCGCTGCGGCGCCGAGCGAGACTCGGATAGCGCTCGAACGAGAGCCTTGCCATCCCCCGCGCGACCGCCAGCACGGCAGGCGCGCCCACTGGGAGCGTAGCTCTGCGCGCACCATGGCCGAACGGCAGCCCGCTCATCACGGGAAGCTCGAGGCGCTCGCGGAAGTGCGCAACGACGCTCTCCAGTCCGAAGCCACCGTCGTTCGGCATCGCCGGCACGGGCGCGAAGCTGCCGAGAAGGATCGCGCGCTGGCTCTGCAGGATGCCCGCATGGAACAACTGATAGAGCATCCGTTCGATGCGGTAGGCGCTCTCGTTCACGTCCTCGAGGAACAGGATGCCACCCTTGACGGCTGGCATGTAACGCGTCCCCGCCATCGCGGCAACCATCGCCAGGTTGCCGCCCCACAGCCGTCCCGCGACCTGCATCCGGCGCGCCCCCTCGACGTCGAACGACAACTGGTGCGAGGGCTGTCCGAGCACCGCGAAGAACTGCTCCAGGGTGAACGGATCGGGCGTGGTGGCGGCGAAGTCGCTTGCGCCAGGGCCGGCGAAACTGATGCCTCCGTGCGCCAGGTAAGCGAGGTGGAAGGCGGTGAAATCGCTGTAGCCGACCACGATCGGCCGCCGCGCGCGGATCGCGGCGAAGTCGAGGCGATCGAGCAACCGGGACAATCCGTAGCCGCCGCGCGCGCTCAGCACCACATCGAGCGCACGGTCGGTGCAGAAAGACTGCAGGTCGCCCGCCCTCAGGTCGTCCGGTCCAGCGAAACGCTGTTCCCGGGCGAACACGCTGTCTCCGGCGCTCACCTGCCAGCCTCGCGCAGCGAATACCCCGGCCGCCCTGTCCACGATCCGCAGATCCGGCAGGCAGCCCGAGGGCGCGACCAGTCCGATGCGTACCGGGCGGGCCCGCCCGGCGGGCGCAACTCGTTTCCGGTCGGACGGGGACACGTCAGCCCGTGCCATCGCGGGTGGCTGGCAGCGCCCCGCCCACAAAGGCTGAAATGGCACGGGCTGCCCGGCGCCGATCGGCGAAGAACGTCGACAACTGCTGCCCGCATTCGGTGGCGAGCACGCCGCCGGTCACCCGTGCATGGTGGTTGAGCCTGGGCTCGCTGAACAGGTCGACGACGCTGCCGCAGGCACCGGTCTTCGGGTCACGCGCCCCGAAGACCAGCCGCTCGATGCGCGCATGCTGGATCGCCCCGGCGCACATGGCGCAGGGTTCCAGCGTCACCACCAGCGTGCAGCCGGGCAGCCGGTAGTTCCCCAGCATGCGGGCTGCATCGCGCAGGGCCAGCACCTCGGCGTGCGCCGACGGGTCGTGCATGTGAACCGGCTGGTTGAAGCCGCGGCCGAGCACCCGGCCCTGCTGCAGCACGAGTGCGCCAACCGGGACTTCGCCCGCTGCCGCTGCCATCTGCGCAAGCGCCAGCGCCTCGCGCATCCAGCGTTCGTCATCCGGCTGCTGCGGATCGTGGTGTAACGCCGGCATCGCCGGAGCTTCTGCTGCCATCGCCGGAGCGTCTGTCACCGTGCGTCCTGCCCGCTGGAAGGTGCTGAAGCATACCGCGGCCCGCAGCCGGCCGGTTCAGCCAGCCACCGCAAATGCCTGCTCGTAAACCTCAGGATCGAAGCCCACCAGCAGGCGGCCTTCAATATCGAGCACAGGCCGCCGGATCATGGACGGATGCTCGAGCATCAGCGCACGGGCGTGCGTGGCGCCGATCGTGGCGCGGTCGGCTTCAGGGACGCACTTGCGGAAGGTGGTGCCGGCGCGATTGAGCAACCGCTCCCACCCGACCCCCGCGGTGAAGCGGTCGAGCGTGGGCGCGTCGATGCCGTCTGCCTTGTAGTCGTGGAAGCGGTAGGCAATGCCCGCGCCATCGAGCCACGCGCGAGCCTTCTTCATGGTGTCGCAGTTGCGGATGCCATACAGCGTCACGTGCGGGGAAGGCAGGCCATCCAGGCTCTTGCTGCGCGTCATCGTCGAGGCCTCATCCTGAGCGCGGTACCAGCAGTGCCTTGCCGATCTGTTCGCGGCGTTCGAGTCGCTCATGCGCGAGGTGTACGTCATCGAGCGTATGGCGGCGGCTGTCGATCGGCACCCGCATGCCGCCGGCGGCGATGGCTTCGAAGAGCGCATCGGCGCGCCGCTGCACGGTATCGGCATCGGCGAGGTGGTCGGTCAGGCGTGGACGGGTGAGAAACAGCGAGCCCGCCTCGCCGAGTTCGATCGGGTCGAGGTCGGTGACCGAGCCCGACACGTTGCCGTAGTTCACGACCAGCCCGCGCGTACGGGTCGCGCGGAAGCTGTCGCGCAGCGTCGTCCGGCCCACCGGGTCGAAAACCACGTCGACGCCCCTGCCGCCAGTGGCCGCGCGCACGTCGACGGCGAACCTGCCCTCGCCATAGGCGAAGGTCCTGTCCGCGCCGAGTTCGGTGGCGATCGCCCGTTTCTCCGCCGTACTGGCGGTTGCCAGGACGCGCGCGCCCGCGCGCGATGCCATCTGCACCAGCCACTGGCCGATGCTGCCCGACGCGGCATGCACCAGGCAGGTCATGCCCGGTTCGAGCCGCGCCACGTCGTTCACCAGGTAGTGGGCGGTGCTGCCCTGGAACACGCTGGCCGCGGCGATGTCGAAGGCGGTGTCGTGCCGCAGCCGCGCGAGCCGAGACTCCGGCACGCAGGCGTACTCGGCATAGCTGCCCCAGGCGATGCACCAGGCCACGCGCTCGCCGACGCTCACGCGATGCGTCGATGGGCCGGTCGCCACTACCTCGCCGGCACCTTCCATGCCGAGCGTGCACGGCAGGCGCACCGGATAGCTGCGCGATTCGCGGTACTTGCCCTGCCGGGTATGGATGTCCATGAAGTTGATGCCGGCGAACGCGACCTTCACCAGGACCTCGCCAGGGCCCGGCTCGGGAATCCGGATGTCGCGCAACTGCATCACCTCCGGGCCGCCGTAACGGTCGATCGTGATCGCCTTCATGCTGGCCATGCCGGTTACAGTCACGGGCGCGCGCCCTCAGCGCCCGGTTTCGCGCTGCAGTTCCTGCATCGCGCGCTCGATCAGCCACTCGACCGGGTAATAGAGGAAGGTTGCACCAAGTGCGCGGAACCGCGCCACCTGTTCGAGGCGCGCCGGCATGCCGAACGCGCGGCCCGCTGCAGTCAGCCGCCCCGCCAGGTGTTCGATGGTCCGCTCGACCTCCGCGGTCATGTTGCCCCGGATGCCGGTCATCTCGTAGGACAGGTCGTTCGGCCCGAGCAGGACGACGTCGATGCCCGGCACCGCCGCGATCGCATCGACCGCCGCCACCGCGGCCGGCGTCTCGATCTGCACCAACACCAGCTTGTCGCGCGCCGCCGAATCGCCGCATGCATAGCGCACGATCTCGACCACCGAGGCGGCCTCCGCCGCCGAGTCGATGTGCGGCACGACGATGCCATCGGCCTTGCGGTCGAAATACTGCACGAGAACCTCGGGTGCGCGCGACCAGCTGCGCACGACAGCGGGCAGCCGAGCCGCGCGCGCGGCTCGGATCAGATCGGTCGCCGCATCGATGCCGATGCCGGTACGCTCGCAGTCGATGAAGGCGACGTCGGCGCCCCACCTGGCAAGGGGTTCCAGCAGGTCCGGGTTGTGGCCGGCGAGGTTCACCGCGACCGCCACTTGGCCGCGCGCCATCTTCTGCTTCACTGCCGATGTCATCCTGCCTCCGTGCCGCGTACGGCCACCGCCTTCAGTCGATCCGCGCACCGGACTGGCGCACCACCTTGCCCCAGTTCGCGACCTCGTTGCGGATCAGCGCAGCATACTCCGCGGGCGTGCTGGACCGCGCTTCGGCCCCCTGCTCGCTCAACGCGCCCCGTATGCCCGGGTCTTTCAGCGCCGCGACCAGATCGGCATTGATGCGTTCGATCAGCGCGGCCGGCAGGCCGGGCGGTCCGACCATGCCGAAGACGTTGGTGGCCTCGAAACCGGCGAGGCCGGATTCGTCGATCGTCGGTACCTGCGGCAGCGCCGGTATGCGCGCGAGCGAACTGACGCCGAGCGCCCTCACCTTGCCGGACTTGACGTGGGGCACGGCCGAAGGCGCGGTGGCGAAGGACAGCGCGACGAAACCGGCGATCAGGTCGGTCATCGCCTGCGGCCCGCCCTTGTAGGGGATGTGGGTCATGCGGGTTCCGGTCAGCATCCGGAACATCTCCGCCGACAGGTGCGGCTGGCTGCCGTTGCCCGCCGAACTGTAGCTGAGATCGCCCGGACGCTGCTTCAGCAGCGCGACGAGGCCGCGCACGTCCTTCACCGGCAGTGACGGATGCACGACCAGCACCTGCGCGGTATCGGCCATCATCGAGATCGCGCTGAAGTCCTTGACCGGGTCGTAGGCGAGTTTTGGGTACAGCGTCGCGTTGATGCTGTGCGCGGTCGATGCCATGAACAGCGTGTAGCCGTCGGGCGCGGCGCGCATGGCCAGCTCGGCACCGATGTTCGCGCCACCACCCGGTCGGTTGTCGATCAGCACCTGCTGTTTCCAGTCTTTGGTCAGTCGCTGCCCGACGATGCGCCCTATGATGTCCGTGGTGCCGCCTGCCGGGAACGGTACGACGATACGTACCGGTCTGGTCGGATAGTCCTGCGCCATCGCCGCGCCTGGGCCGGTGACGCAGCACAGCAGCGCTGCGGCAAGCATGACGGAGAACCCGCGCAGACTCGTGTCGTTTTTCATCACTGCTCCTCCTGATGCGGCCTGGGTCACTCTATTCCGAGGGGCTCGCCGATCAGGCAACAGCGAACAGCCTGCCTGCATCGGGCATCCCGCGCCGGTCGCCGATCGCCCGCAGCGTACCCCATAGGGCGGCCTGGTTGCTGGTGATCACCGGCAGCCCGGTCGCCTGCTCGACCTGCGCGAGGATATCGAGGGTGCGGAAGTTCGAGCAGCTGATGAAGATCGCCTGCGTTTCGGGCCTCACCACATCGAGCGCCAGCGCGCGTACGGTCTCGGTCGAGATGCTGCCGTGAGCCTGCGTGCCCAGCCCCTTCATCGCGACCACCGTGAACCCGGCTGCTTCGAGATGCCGCCTGACCCGGTCGTTGAGCCACGGCTCGTACGGCGAAGCGACGCTGATGCGTGTCGCGCCCACAGCGCGCAGCGCGCGCACGATGGAGGCGGAAGACGCAACCGTCGGGATGCCGGTCGTCCGAGTCAGCGCGGCTTCATGCAACAGGTCTTCGGCCGGGGATTCGAGGAAGCCGCTGGCGGTGCATCCGTAGCAGATCGCATTCACTTTCGCATGCGAGAGCAGTTCGGCGGCGGCAGGCGCCTGGGTTCCGAGCCAGGCGAGGTCCGCTTCGGTGTCTGCAAGGTGCCAGATGCGCTGCGAGTGCACCGAGACGCCTTCGCCGGCCAGACGCTGCCACTCGTATTCCATCACTGTGTTCCACGAGGGCACGATGATGCCAAGCTTGAGATCCCAACCCATTGCCATCTCCCCCCGGGTGTTGCCGGCTCGATCGGATACCCGATCATGTTCCCGGCGAAGGATAGCGGGCCTGCGATGAACACGAAAGGGCTGCGGCCGAATCCGGTATCCTGTTCCGTCATATCTTCCATCCCCGTCCAACCGTCATCCTTGATTCACAGGTGCCTGCATGCTGCCGATGATCGCCACCGTTTCCGCCCGCCCGACCAGCTTCGATTTCCGTCCTGCCGAGCGTACGACCTGCCGCTCGATTTCCCTCGTGCAGCGCGTGCTTGCCGGCGCGGGTGCCGGGCTGCTGGCGCTTGTGCTGACTACCACGACCGCGTTCGCCCAGAACGTGTTCCGGGTGACCACGATCCCGGAGGAAGCGGCGAGCGAGCAGCAGCGCAAGTTCGCGCCGCTGGTGAAATACCTCGAGCGTCAGCTCGGCATGAAGGTCGAGTTCACGCCCGTCACCGACTACCCCGCGGCGGTCGAGGCCCTGGTCAACAAGCAGGTGGAGATGGTCTGGTTCGGTGGCTTCACCTTCGTGCAGGCGAGGCTCCGGTCCGGCGACAAGGTGATCCCGATCGCGCAGCGAGAGGAGGATTCGCAGTTCCGGTCGGTGTTCATCACTCTGGCCGGGTCGGGCATCAAGTCGCTCGCCGACCTCAAGGGTCGCAACGTGAGCTTCGGCTCGCAGTCGAGCACGTCAGGCCACCTGATGCCGCGCAACTTCCTGCTCGAGGCCGGCCTCAACCCGGAGCGCGACTTCAAGCGCATCGCCTACTCGGGTGCCCATGATGCGACCATCGCCTCGGTCGTCACCGGCCGCGTCGACGCCGCCGCGCTCGACATCACGGTGTGGCGCAAGTTCGTCGAAGAGAAGAAGGTCGACCTGTCGAAGGTCGAGGTGTTCTACACGACGCCCGCCTACTTCAACTACAACTGGTCGGTCCATGCCGACATGCCGGTAGCGCTGCGCGAGCGGGTGACCAAGGCACTGCTCGCGCTGAACCCCGCCGATGCCGAAGGCAAGGAGATCCTCGGCCTCGCGCGCGCGGCGCGCTTCATCCCGACCCAGGCATCGAACTACAAGGGCCTGGAGCAGGCGGGCCGCAGTGCCGGTCTCATCAAGTAGCCCGCGGTATCTGGAGATGGCCGGGCTGGCAGTGACGCTCGACGGGCTCGAAGTCCGGCATCCTGCGGCGTCCGCACAGGTACCCGCAGCGCTGCGTCCGCTGTCGCTGAAAATCGAGGCTGGCGAGCAGGTCGCGGTGATCGGCCCGTCGGGGGCGGGCAAGACGACACTGCTGCATGCGGTCGCCTGTGCACTGCGTCCTTCTTCGGGCCGGCTTCGCCTGGATGCCGTGGACCCCTGGTCGCTGCCGGTGCGCCAGTTGCAGCGCCTGCGCGGGAAGCTCTTCCTCGCACCGCAGGTGCCGCCGCTGCCGCCGCGCCAGCGGACGGTGACCGCGGTGTTGGCCGCGCGGCTGCCGGTCCTGTCGCTGTGGTCGAGCCTGCGTTCCCTTGTGTATCCCGTGGGGGTGGCACAGGCGCATGCCGCGCTCGCTCGCTTCGACCTGTCGGACAAGCTGTGGACGCGCGTCGATCGCCTGTCTGGTGGCGAGCGCCAGCGCGTCGGGCTGGCGCGCGCGCTGCTGGCGCCTGCCGGCCTGTGGCTTGTCGACGAGCCACTGTCGGCGCTCGACCCCACGCGATCTCGGATAGTGATCGAGACTCTCACCGGCGAAGCACGCCTGCGCGGCGTTACCCTGCTCGCCACCCTGCACCAGGTCGATGTGGCGATCGCATCCTTTCCGCGAATCATCGGGCTGCGCAACGGCGAACTCGCGTTCGACCTGCCCTCGGCCGAAGTGACGCGGGAGCACCTGCTGCGGCTGTATGCGCAATTCGAACATGAGCTTGCGGGTGCGCCGCCGGTGCCGGCTGAGCCGGCCATGCGCCCGGTGACGGTCATGGTCTGCCGTTGATGGCAGGCGAAGGGGTGGCACCCTCGTTGCGCGACCCGGCGTGGAGCGGGCGGGTGTTCTGGACGCTCGCCGGCGTGGCACTGCTGGTGCCGATGCTGTGGGCGACCGAGTTCCGCCCGTGGATCCTGTTCGAGCCGGAGAGCCTGCGCTCGACCGTGCGGTTCCTGTCAGACTTCTTTCCCCCGCATTCGGACGCAGCCTTCCTGAAGATGGTCGCCTACGAGGCGTGGCGTACCGTCGCGATCGCCACCTGCGGCATGGTGCTCGCGCTGGCGCTGGCGATCCCGATGACGCTGGCCTCGACCGCCGTGCTTTCGGTGTCCGCCCTTCCGGGCCGGATGCATGCGCTGCCTTTCATGATGCGGCAGGCGATCCGCTGGCTGCTGATCGTTCTGCGCAGCGTGCCGGAACTGGTGTGGGCGCTGGTCTTCGTCCGCGTGGTCGGCCTCGGGCCGACTGCCGGGGTGCTTGCGATCGCGCTTACCTACGCCGGCATGCTCGGCAAGGTGTACGCGGAGATCCTCGAGAGCGGCGATGCGCATGCCACCACAACGCTGCTGCGCAACGGGTCCAGCCGCACCGGCGCATTTCTGTATGGGCTGCTGCCGACCAATGCTGCCGAGCTCACCAGTTACACCGTGTATCGCTGGGAGTGTGCGATCCGGTCGTCGGCGGTGCTCGGCTTCGTCGGCGCGGGCGGTCTGGGGCAGCAGTTGATCACCTCGCTGAAGATGTTCAATGGCGCCGAGGTGAGCACGATCCTGCTGGTTTTCGTCGCGCTGGTCTGGGTCGCCGACTGGGCCAGCGGCCAACTGCGCCGGGTGCTCGGATGATTCCGGCACCGCCGCTGGTGCATGCGCGCTGCACGGCCTGCTGGATCGTCGCCGGCATCGCCGTGCTCGTGGTCGCCAGTTTCGCCACGCTCGACCTCAAGTGGGGCGTCTTCCTGTCGGCCGATGCAGCCGCGCGCATGGGACGTTTCCTGGGTGAACTCGCGTCGCCATCGACCGATCCGGAATTTCTTCGGCGCGTCGCGATCGCCAGCGTCGAGACGCTCGCCATGTCGGCACTGGGCACTCTGCTGGCCGTGGCCGGGGGCCTCGCGCTCGCGTTGCCGGCAAGCCGGGCGCCGGATGGCCGGCGAAGCATCGCGCGCGGGCCGACCCGCCTGCTGCTCAATGTGCTGCGCTCGATCCCCGAACTGGCCTGGGCCGCGCTGTTGCTGATCGCAGCCGGCCTTGGTCCGCTGTCCGGTACGCTGGCCCTTGCCTTCCATACCACGGGTGTGCTGGGCCGGCTGTTTGCCGAGGCCATCGAGAACGCCCCGCGCGAGCCGGCCGACGCGCTGCGCGTACAGGGGGTGCCCGGCGGCCGGGTGTTCCTGTACGCGATCCTGCCAGCGGTGCTGCCCCAGGTGATGTCCTACACGCTCTATCGCTGGGAGAACAACATCCGCGCGGCGGCGGTGCTGGGCGTCGTGGGCGCCGGCGGACTCGGGCAGATGCTCGCGTTCCACATGGGGTTGTTCCAGATGAGCGAGACCGGTTCTGTACTGGTGGCCATGGTAGGTCTGGTCGTGCTGGTCGACCTGCTCTCCTACTTCGCCCGGCGGGCGATGATGCGCTGAGTGCCGGGCTGCGGGCACCCTGGCGACACACTTCGTGCCCGGTTCAGCCCGCGAGCGGCTGCATGCCCTTCGCGCGGATCACCGGTGCAGCCTCGGGCGAGGCGAGGAAACGCATCAGCGCGCGCGTGGCGTCCGGTTCCGGGGCCGCGGCATGCAGGCCGATCGAGAACAGGGTCGTCTTCTGCACAGTCTCGGGCAGCAGGCCTGCGATGTCGATCCCGGGCACCGGCAGCAACTCGCTCATCTGCTGAAAGGCCAGGTCGCACTCGCCGCGCGCGACCGCTGCACCGGCAGGCTCGCCGCGCACCTGCCGCAGGCGTGCCGCGAGTTCGCCGGACAGTCCGAGACGGTCGAGGACCTTGATGAGATGTACGCCGCTCGGGCCGGTCGAATAGGCAATCGACCGCGACGCACGGAGCAGGCTGATGAAATCAGCCTCGGTCTCTAGCATCGGACAGGCAGCACCCGCTCGTACCGCGCACCCGATCGGCGAAATCGCGAGGTCGATACGCCCGCCCGGCGCGATGTGTCCGCCGCGGGCCATCTCGTCTATCGCATCGGCGGACATGACGACTGCATCGACCCGTTCGCCGGCTGCGATGCGCGCGGAAACGTTGAGTCCGCCGTCGAACACCGCGCGTGTCGTGTGGCCACTGGCGCGGTGGAACTGCCCGGCGAGTTCCAGAAAGGCCTCGCGGAACGCGATCGACTGCAGGACGGTCAGGATTGCCATAGCCGATTATCGCAGGTCGTCGCTGTTCGGGTGCGGCGTGCTGCGGTCGGCACGCTTTCCGGTTATCGTTCACCGAGCGACCTTTACACATCTGCAGAGCAGGGACGATCCATGAAAGCAGCGTTTTTCCGCCAGCATGGCGGGCCTGAAGTGCTCGAGTTCGGTGACTATCCCGATCCCGTCGTGAAGCCGGGCGAGGTGCTGGTCGAGGTCCACGCAGCGAGCGTGAACGGCGCCGACTGGCGGGTGATTGCGGGTTCCTACGGACCGGTCGCCTTCTTTCCGTACGCGCCAGGCCGTGATTTCTCCGGCGTGATCAGCGCGCTCGGCGACGGCGTCACCGATTTCCAGGTTGGCGACGAGGTGTTCGGTGTCTGCGACGTGGGCATCGAGGCAGCCTACGCGCAGAAGGTGGCGATCAGGGCGTCGCTGCTCGCCCGCAAGCCGGCCGCCCTGTCCCATATCGAAGCAGCCTCGGTGGCTCTGATCGGGCTGACAGCGCTGTGCGCCGTGGAAGACACCCTGCAGGTCCGGGCGGGCGAGACGGTACTGGTGCAGGGCGGCGCTGGCGGTGTCGCCAGTTTCGCGATCCAGGTGGCCCGGCACGCGGGTTGCCGGGTGATCAGCACGACGAGTGCGGCGAACGTCGACTATGTGCGCAGCCTCGGTGCCGAAACGGTGATCGATTACAACCGGGATGATTTCGCGCAAGTGGTGTCCGGCGTGGACGCCGTGTTCGATACGGTTGGCGGCGACGTCGCCAGCCGCTCCTACCTCGTGCTCCGGCCTGGCGGGCGGGCGGCGTTCATCGCCTCGGGCCCGAAGCCGCCGCCGACGTCCCGCACGGATGTCACCGGGCTGCGTCCGGCGGTCGGGCGCGACCGGCCCCATCTCGAGCGCATCTCCGCGCTGTTGTCAGCGGGTGCGGTGCGGGTGCCGGAGATCACCGTGTTTCCGCTGGCCGAGGCCACGCGCGCCAATACCGTCAGCCGGGGCCGGCATTTCCGCGGCAAACTCGTCCTGCAGGTTCGCTGAACCTCCCGCCAGGAGATTTCTCCGGATGGCGTAGTGTCGGCTGCGCCGATGCGCTCGACTGGGCGGCGCGTGTTCCGATCGGCGCCCGGCCCTACCAACTTTCTCTCTGGCGTTCCCAGCTCCATGTCCATCTCCACTGTCGCCACCGGCGAAGTCCTTTGCATCGACCGCTTCGTGCCTCATGTGTCCACGGTCGCAGCGAACCGGGGACAGACAGTGGGGCTGTTCCTGCGCGAGCGGCTTCTGGCGTCCGGCAGTGGCGGCGATGCGTCCCGACCGGTCATCCTGATGCTGCATGGCGGCTTCGCCCCGTCGATCGTCGCCTACGACCTGCGCTATCGCGACTACAGCTTCATGGAGCAGATGGCGCGCGCGGGCTTCGATGTTTTCACGTTCTCGCATACTGGCTATGCACCGTCGCCGCGGCCAAGGATGGACGATCCGGTCAACGTGGACGCATCCTTCCAACCGCACCTGGTCCCGCATGTACTGTCAGGGCCGCAGGCGCCCCGCTACCCGTTCAAGCTGGTGTCGAGCCGCACCGAATGGGACGAGATCGAGACGATCGTCGACTTCATCCGCGACCTGCGCGGCGTAGCGCGTGTACACCTCGTCGGATGGTCGACAGGGGCGCCTCGAGCCGGTGGCTATGCAGCGCTGCACCCTGACAAGGTCGGGCGCATACTGCTGTACGGGCCGTCGCAGTTCTTCGATCGCGAGGATCCGCCAGCCACCATGCCCGAAGCGGGATCACCGACGCTGCTGCAGACCCGGGAGTTCCTGCTCGACCGGCGCTGGCGCGACCACGTGCACGATGACGGGCAGATCGAGGACCCGGCCGTTTGCGATGCCTTCTGGCGCGAACTCATGGCGATCGATGAGATCGGCGCGGGCTGGGGGCGCGAGGGTCTCGGGATCATGCGTGCGCCGAACCGAATGAACTTCGGCTGGCGGTCAAGCCTCGCACGCATCTCGGCGCCGACGCTGTATCTGCTGGGTGAACACGACAACTACGCGCGGCGGCTGGAGTCCTGGCATGCGCTGGCGGCGCCGCAGCGGATGTTCGTGCGCGTCGCCGGCTGCTCGCACTTCATGCAGTTCGAGCGGGCCAGGCACCTGTTGTACCGCGCCACCTCCGAATGGTTGTCCGAAGGCGCGTTCATGGGGAACGAGGCCGGCGAATACGCGGCCGACACCGCCGGCAGGCTGTACGGCGCAGCGGCGTGAGGGTACGTCACGAAGGAATCTCCCGCACCCTCCGTGATCAGGCGCGCGCTCGATCCTTGTTGCTCCGGCCTGTCTCCAGCGCTGTACCACGCCCTGCCGAGTCGATGGCGTCGACGACAGCGATCGACCGCGCAGGTGTACGATCACTCCCGTGGTCAGCTTTCTCCCACCATTTCCGATTCAGTGACCGTATCGACCTTCCCGTCTGCCGCAGTGCCTGCGTTCCTGTTGGTGATGACTTCGAGCAACTTCGCACAGTCGAGCAACTGCACCAGCGATGAACGTTGTCCGGCGCGGGTGATGACATCCGCGTCGATCACCGACGTGATCCAAGGCGTAAAGGACGCCATGCCCTCGGGAGCGGGGTGAACGTGCTCGTGGGCAACGTCGAGCACCGTCGCGACATCGTCCACCCGCAAGGCAAAGGCGGGAATCTCCTTCTGTACTGTCGAGCGCAACACGATCAGCAGGCTTTCAGCCTCGGCAGCGCGGTCAGGCATACCGAACAGCCGGCGCGCGCAGATCACCGGAATCACGCGCGCCGCACTGCCGGACCCGACCTCGATGAGGCCGAGCGCCGCACCGTCAGCACCGGGTGTACGTGCCAGCCCTCGCGGCAGGATCGCATCGATGACCTCGTAGGCCGGAAGCGCATACAGGGCGCCGCCGACATCGAAGACGGCGACCTCTCGCGTCGGCGCACCCATCGTGACCGCCATCGGCTGCAGTTCGAGCGAATCGGTCCGCGAGAGATAGTCCGCGCTGGTACCGACCCGGATGCCGACGATCACATCGACGCCGTTGTCATACCGATCGCTGCCTTTGAACTCGCGGTACCCGGGGGCCTTCACGCGCGCACAGACATAGTGCACGCCGTCCTGCTCGACGATGCCCGATCCGCCGCTGAAGCCTCCGGACAGTCCGCGCGTCAGGTCGGCATCGGTGGCAGCGATCACATGGCCCTGGTCATCGACGAACGCAGCCGCGCCTGGAAGATCGCCGATGATGTCGCGCAGCATCGCCGGGAACTCGGTGGCTGCATTGAAGACGATGGCGATACCGCCCGACAGCGTTCCGCCCGATGACCTGACGGCTGCCAGATAGACATAGGTCGGCCCGGCGGCATGCATCGATGTGTCCTCGAACGGCGTGACCGCGTACTGATGCGTGTCGCGAAGGTGCGTGACCGAGGTCAGCCAGGCCTCGGGCACGGACGAGCCTGTCAGTACCGGGCCTTCCCCCGCATGGGATACGGCACGCACGACGCCCTGCGCGTCGAAGGCGACCAGCCGGTTGTAGACCGTGTACAGCCCGTTGATGTAGTCGAGGACCTGCGCCAGACGGCCGCTCGTTTCCGTGCTTGCGGGTCCGGCCAGCACCTCGCGCAGTACCGGGGAGCACGCCCACCAGCGCACGTCGTTTGCCCGCTCGTACAGGTTACGGTCCATGATGTCGCCCGCCAGCCGTGCCAGTTCGCGCGTCTGCCGGCGAACACGCGCCACAGCCGTGCGGTGGATGTCGTCCAGCCCCAGGCCCGCGCGCTCGCGTGTGCGCTGTCCGGCTTCGTTCACTTGCTTGAGGACTGCCTTCAGCCGCAACTGGTCGCCGCCATGCTCGCCGGCCATAAGACGACCGTTCCACATCACCCGGCGCAGTTCCCTGCTGATCACTTCGGCATCGCCGATCATGGTCGCCAGGTCGGCGTTGTCCAGCGGAGCCTGCAGGTCGGTGTCGTCATCCTGGTTCCCCGCCGGCGACTTGAAGCCGTTGAGCAGCGAGACCATGGCTTGTGCGCGCCATGCCGGGCCAGCGTACCCCTGATAACCATTGCTCGACCGGCAGACCGACAGGTATTCGCGGCCGGCATAGGAACACAGCGCTACGGCATTGCCCTCCTGCCGCGCCAGTTTCGCGCCAGTGGGGACGTGCGCCTGGTCATTGGTCGCCACCACGCGCTGTTGTTCGTCGATAAGCACCAGTGCGAGTCGCGGATTGTCCGCATTGATGCCCTCGAAGATGCGCTCCATCTCGTCGGCGAAGCGGAAGCGAAGCACCAGCACGCCGACCGCGGCGTCCCGACCGGTACTGCGGGTGATCCGCTGGGCGTAGAGCAGCGAAGCCTCGCCGGAGGTACCGAGGTCGCTGCGGCCGAACCGCTCGACGTAACCGTCCTTTGCCAGTGCATCGGCAACCAGCGGATCGCGGCTCGTCTGAAGGTTGGCGCTGTCATCGAGCCGCGCGAGCACCCTGCCGTCCGCGTCGAGCAGGATGACATCGTCGTAGACCGTGTACTTTGACTGGTATTCGGCGAGTCGTCGAACCATTGCCTGTCGATCCGCCTCGCTCCGTTCGGGCGCCGCGCAGAATGCGCGTACCACCTCGTCCGTGGCCAGAAAGCCGACATCCGCGGTACGCTCGAACAGGTTTCTCACGAGGATGTCGATCGCGCACTGGGCCTTGGCCGCCAGTTCGTCCTCCAGCGCACCCAGGTTCTCGCGCACCATCATTTCGATCACCCGGACGCGCAGGCTGTTGAATCGCTCCCGGGTGCGCAGCAGGGCCGGAAGGATCGGAGCGACCGCTTCCGGGCAGCTGATGGCCGCACTCGATTCGATCATCTGCCACACGACGAACAGGTCGCGCAGGTCGGTCTCCCCCGCCTGAACGCGGGGCATATGGGTGACGAGCTCGTTTGGAGGAATCATCGATCGGGTTCCGTGGTCCAGTCCGTGATTACGGCAGTTCGCCATCGAACTTGACCCCGGTTTCGCGGATGGTTTCCGGTACCGGTACGGCTGGCGTTTGCGATCCGCCGCCAACCTGACGTTGCAACCTTGACGTTGCAACCGACGCCACGCCGCAGCCGGATGCGAATCGGTTGCGTGCAGGCCGGTCAACACGCTTTCGCGCCAACCGGACAGACGCCTCGGCTCCTCGCTATCCTGCCGTCGGGTCGCGAACTCAAGGAACACATGATGACTGAAGACACACGCTGCTGCGGCAGCGGCGCCTGCATTATCGACAGCGAAGGCCGCTGCTGGTGCGGCCAGCAGTGGGATGGCCACAGGATGCGCCGCGCGTCCCGGTCGCCTGCGACCGCGCCTAGCTCGCCACAACGCCCGCCTGGGTCACCGGACGTGGCCGACGCACCACGCAGGTCTTGTCCGCAGGATTGAAGTAGTGACGCAGTTCGGCGTAATGTCCGCCGACGACGGTGAGCGAATGCGTGCCCTCTTCCAGCGCAGTGAAGCTGTGGATTTCCGCAGGCTGGATCAGCACGCACACGTCGCCGGGACCCAGGCGCCGATCGTCCACCACCGCGAGTTCGGCATGTCCCTCGCGACTGCCATCGTCGAGCCGCTCGTAAACGGTGTGCTCGACGCTGCCGCGGTACATCGCGATCGCCTCCCAGACACCGTGGTCATGCGGTGGAATGCGCTTGCCTTTCGGGAACTCGTCTAGCGAGATGACCAGCTGGCCGTCGTAGTACAGGTACTTCGAGTTGTCGATGTGGTTGCCCTGGCGCTTCACTCCGAGCGCCAGCAGGTCGGGCAGCGAGACGATGCGTTGCAGAGGTGCCTGCAAGGCTCGGGCAAGCGCGGCGTTGTCCCGGGCGAGCGCCTCGCCCAGACGAATGATCTCGAACGCGCACTCACGGATGGTCAGTTCACTGCTGCTGCCTGGCATTGACGCTCCTCTCCTCGTGAAGTTTCGACAGATTGCGTCCGATGTCCATCCGGGCCAGCCGGATGATCCTGCGGAAGAATGCCCGATTGACGTTCGCCCGTCGCGCGGTACGGATAAACAGATCATCGACTGGAGCCTGTCAGCATCTTCCAGCCGACATCTCGAAGGCGAGGTGCCTGCGAAGTGCACGCCCGGCGCGCTGTTAAACTATCGGTACCGTAGGGTCCGCAGACGAGGAGGAGAGCATGCCATTCCACCGTATAGAGGACTACCAGTCCCACCGGTTCAATCCGCATCTGTCCACCGCGGAAGGCCCGGTGATCGAGGGCCAGTACCTGTACTTCCGCATCGTCACCAAGCGGGCGGGCACCGGATCTACCCTGCACTACCATCCGAACGAGTTGATGACCTTTCCGCTCGAGGGCAAGATCAACCTGTGCGTGGGGCGCGAGCGGCGCATCGTCCCGCCTGGCACCTTCGTGCACATCCCGCCCTTTGCGCGCCACCAGTTCATGGCGACCGAAGACGGCGACATGCGCTACCTGTACATCAAGGACCGTACCTGGACGCTGATCGGTGCCGCAGCCGACGAGGCACTGCCGGAACGCGCGCTGTCTGCCGTCGAAGTGAAGCGCGAGATCGCGGAGGGACGCTATCCGGGCCAGGAGAAGGACACGGAGAAGTCGCAGGCCATCCTCGACGGGCTGGGCAACTGCTTCTATCCGATGATCTCCTCTCTCGATGCGCCACCGTCATCCGGCCATGACGAGCGCTGGGTCGAGGGCACGCACCTGGCGTTCGGCTTCATCGAGTCACCGCCCGGCCATGCCATGCGCTGTCCGGAGGCGCTGCACGAGATCTTCTTCTACGTGATCTCGGGCGCGCTGGACGCCGAGGTCGATGGGGAGCGCCGTCGAGCCGGCGTCGGCGACATCATCCAGGTGCCGCGCGGCAAGGCGTATGGGCTGACCGCGGCCGAGGGCGGCAACACACGCTATGCCGGGGTGCGCTCGACCGAGCGGCTCGAGTCGCACATCGACCGCAACGGCGCCGCCGACAACTGGCGCGGCTGAGCACCGGGGCGGCGCGCGCCTACTCCGCCCTGACGCCCGCCGCCTTCACCAGCTTGCCCATCGCGTCGAAGTCCTCGCGGATCAGGCGTGCGAATGCATCCGGTGCATTCCAGGCCGGCTCCTCGCCCTGGGCCGCGTACAGTTGGCGCACGTCGTCACGCCTGAGCACCGATACCAGCGCGCCATGCAGGCGGTCGACGACCACGCGCGGCGTGCCAGCCGGCAGAACGATGCCGTTCCACCCGCTGTAGCGGTAACCAGGCACGCCGGCCTCGGCCAGGGTCGGCAGATCGGGATAGAGCGGCGAGCGCCGTTCGCCACCAGTGGCGAGGCAACGCGTACGCCCGGCCTTCACATGCATCATGGCCGCGACGATCGGCCCGACGGTGAAGTCTGCCTCGCCCTGTGCCACGGCGGCCATCGACGGGCCACCGCCCTTGTACGGCACATGGGTCGCCTCGATCTTCGCCAGAGAAGTGAACAGCAGCCCGCCCATGTGGCTGGTGGAACCGATGCCGGCCGAGGCCATCAGCAGGCGGCCCTGGCGCGCCCGTGCGAGTTCGACCAGCTCGCGCACCGACTGCACAGGCAGCTGCGCGTTGACGCAGACACCCGTCTGCGCGATCGCGAATACCGAGACCGGCTGGATGTCGCGGAACACGTCGTAGCCGACGGACTTGAAGGTATGCGGCGCCACTGCCAGCACCGCCAGGGTGACGGTGGTGATCGTGTAGCCGTCGGGCTGCGCACGCATGCCGATCTCGACACCGGTCGTTCCGCCTGCACCGGGCCGGTTGTCGACCAGAAGCGGCTGGCCCAGCACGTCCGCCATGCGCTGGAAGGCGATACGGCCGAGGATATCGGTGGCGCTACCCGGGGAATTCGGCAGCAGCACGCGGATCGGCCGGTTGGGCCAGGCACCGCCCACCGGGGCTGCCGCGACGACCAACGTCGGCACCAATGCACTCGCGACGGCTGCGCAGGCGACCACCGAATCGGCGAACCTGCGCGGAACGCGCGCGCGCGCGCCGCGCGCGACTGCCCATGCGGCCTTCTGCGGGACCATCGGGCATCTCCTCCAAGGAAACCCACGCAGAATACGCGGCGTCCGGCGCCGCTGCAAATCGAACGCAGCTTTCCGCATCACGGACCTTTGGCTGGTTCGTATCGATACTCCCGTGAAATCCCGCCGATCCCCTGCCCCATCATCGTGGCAGGCATACGGGGACGCTCCGCCAGCGCGGTCTTGCGGTTGCGGCGAGCTCACGGATTCACGGATTGCACGCCGGGCAGTACTGGGCCGGAGCCTTCTGACGGAGGTCGCCACGCGGCCTGTCTTCGCGGTGGGCGCAGACGCCGCAGCCGAATACTTCGAAGCGGATCATGCTCGTAGGCTCATCGCAAAGCTCGCACGGCAGGCCCGCGACGGTCGCGGTGCGTCCCCATCCAGGAGTCGTGCAGGCGGGACATGACGAGGCCACGCGGCGCGCCAGCCGAAACGCCAGTTGCTGGATGACGGCCATGCGCGTGGGGTTGAGATGCGCCCGCATATCGGTCTGAACCCAGGCCACGGCGTCAGGCGACATCCTGGCCATCTGGTCGATGGCTGCCGCCAGTTGCTCGATCGAGACGATGCCCTTTTCTACCGGCCCACTGGGTGCGACGGACTTCGGCCGCACGATCAGCGCATGCGAGGGGAAACCCATGGCCGGCAGCCACGCGGTGAGGTCGTCGACGCTGCGGGCCTCGCGATGGCCATGGTTGGTGCGCTCGGATACCAGCGTCTCGGTGACGACGAGGCCACGCTCGTCGTCGACGAAAGTCATCGTCTCGATGTCTGCCGCGATAAAGGGCACGGTCGTGTGAGGTCCGAAGCTACCCTCGTTGGCGACCCCGAGCGCCAGCCCGGTCGCAGCCATACCCAGGCGGGCCTTGCGCAGGCAGACTGATTCGGGGGATCCCTGGCGCGCGACCTCACCGCAAAACGTGCCGAGCGCGTCCGTATCCAGGTCTGGCGGCACGGCGAGATCCAGCCCGAGTTCCAGGCGCATGGGCAGTGCCACGGCTCGCTCCTTCCCGTGTCGGGTCGCGAGGCTGGCCTGCCGACCACGATAGGGCCAGAACGTCGTTTTCATCGACCAGTGCCTTTCTGGACGCATCCCGACAAACGCCAGGATTCCTGCTGCGAAACCTGATATCACGAAACACCTGTGTTGATGCAAGAGAAGCAGCCGGACCGGCAAGCGGAGTTCGCTGCCCTTCCCGCGCTGTCGAAGGAACACCGGCCATGGAAGGTGTTTGCGCCATCTGCACGCGTAAGATGGGTGACATGACCGGGGGCGATACGCATATCGAAGTTGACGCCGCAGCCCGGCCAGGACTGAGTGCAGCCGAGGCCGGAGCGCGCCTGGCGCGCGACGGTCCGAACGAGTTGCCCCCCACGGCGCGGCGGCGGGCATGGGGACTGCTGCGCGACGTGGTGCTCGAGCCGATGTTCCTGCTGCTCGTGGCCTGCGGCGCCATCTATCTCGCGCTCGGCGATCTCCATGAAGCGCTGATGCTGCTGGCGTTCGTGCTGGTCGTCATCGCCATCACTTACGTCCAGAAGCGCCGCAGCGAGCAGTCCCTGGAGGCGTTGCGCGACCTGTCCAGCCCGCGCGCGCAGGTGGTTCGAGATGGCCGATCGATTCGCGTGGCCGGTCGCGAGCTGGTCGTCGGGGACATCGTCCTGCTGGCCGAGGGCGATCGGGTACCAGCCGATCTTGACCTGGTCGAGGCGTCGAACCTGTCGATCGACGAGTCGCTGCTGACCGGCGAGTCGGCCCCGGCGATGAAGCAGGCGGGAGACGCCGCGTCCAGCCTACCTCCGGCATCTCGCAGGCAGGCCTTTTCGGGAACGCTGGTGACACAGGGCACAGGGCGTGGCATCGTGACCGCCACCGCCGGACGCAGTGCCCTGGGCCGTATCGGTGCCTCGCTGCAGGCCATCTCGACGGACGCCACGCCCGTTCAGCGCGAGACGCGACGCATCGTCGGCTGGGTCGCGGCGATCGGTCTGAGTGTGGCTGCCGGGCTGGCCCTGACGTGGGGCCTGACGCGCGGTGACTGGCTGCACGGTGTGCTGGCCGGCCTCACGCTCGCGATGGCCATCCTGCCCGAGGAACTCCCCGTGGTACTGACCATCTTCCTGGGCCTGGGTGCTTGGCGGCTCGCGCGCGAGAGGGTGCTCACGCGCAGCATGCCGGCCGTCGAACTGCTCGGCGCCACGACCGTTCTGTGCGTGGACAAGACCGGCACCTTGACGATGAACCGGATGGCAGTCCGCAGGCTATGGACCGAGGACGCGGAGCAGATCCTGTCTGGAGACGCCTCGCCGGACCTTCCGGAAGCGCTGCACCAGGTGCTGGAGTATGCAGTGCTCGCGAGCCACCGCCGGGCCTTCGATCCGATGGAATCGGCCATCGGAGAGGCCGGTCAGCACCATCTCGCCGGGACCGGGCACCTGCATGACAACTGGAAGGTGATCGACGACTACCCGCTCTCACCGCAACTGCTGGCTATGTCGCGTGTGTGGCAGTCGCCAGATCTCCAGGACCGCCTGGTAGCTGCGAAGGGTGCGCCAGAGGCCATCATGGATCTCTGTCACCTCGACGCAGCGCGGCACGTGCCCATTGCCCGACAGGTCGAAGGGATGGCCCGTGAGGGTCTGCGCGTACTGGCCGTCGCGCGTGCGATCTTCCCCGCTGGCGACCTGCCCGATGCGCAGCACGACTTCGCCTTCGAGTTCATCGGGCTGTTGGCCCTGGAGGACCCGGTACGGCCGGACGTGCCGGCGGCCATCGCGGAGTGCCGGGCCGCGGGAATCCGGGTCGTGATGATCACCGGCGACCATCCGAAGACGGCACTGTCCATCGCCAGGCAGGCCGGTCTCGTGGTCGATGGTCATGCAGTGACCGGTGACGAACTCGACCGATTGGATGACGCCAGCCTCGCTGCTCGCCTGGCCGACACCAACGTCTTCTGCCGCGTCCAGCCCGAGCAGAAGCTCCGGCTGGTACAGGCCTTCCGGGCACGTGGCGACGTGGTCGCCATGACGGGCGACGGCGTGAACGATGCCCCGGCGCTGAAGGCCGCCCACATCGGCGTGGCGATGGGTGCGCGCGGCACCGATGTCGCCCGCGAGGCCGCAGCCCTGGTCCTGCTCAACGACGACTTCGCGTCGCTGGTGACCGGCGTGCGCTACGGCCGCCGGGTGTTCGCGAATCTGCGCAAGGCCATCGCCTTCGTCATCGCGGTACACCTGCCGATCGTCGGCCTGTCCATCGTACCGCTGGTGCTCGGCTGGCCGATGGTGCTGATGCCGGTGCACATCCTGTTCCTCCAACTGATGATCGACCCGGCCTGCTCCATCGTGTTCGAGGCGGAGCCGCTGGAGGCCGACGCGATGCGCACGCCACCGCGCAGACCAGACGCACGCCTGTTCGATGCGCCGGTGCTGCTGCGCGGGATGCTACAGGGGGGCGGGCTGTTCGGCATTGCCCTCGTCGCCTATATGGTTGCTCGCTCGGCATCGGGCTCCGACCAGACCGCACGCGCGCTCGCCTTCACCGTGCTCGTGGTCAGCAGCCTGGCCCTCATCCATGTGAACAGGACCTTGACACGACGCGCCGATGCCTCTCGCCCCTGGAACGCCGCCTTTGGCTGGATCGCGGCGGCGACCTGCGTGCTCCTGGTGCTCGTGCTGACGGTGCCCGCAGTCAGCGTTCTGTTCCAGTTCACTACACCGTCGGTATCCCTGTTGCTGATCGGTGCGGCGCTCTGTCTCGGCGCCCTTGCCTGGTTCGAGCTCACCCGGTGGCTCCTGGGACGTCGCCGGGCTACTGCTCCGAATCCGCCGGGCCCATGAACTGCAGTCCTAGTAGCACTCCACCTGCACGGTCGATCTGCGTGCGCGCTCCACGAGGTCGGCGGTGTCCGCGGGGGGCTTCGCCCCGGGCTGGGCCATCAGGTACCCGACCGAGTGCGTATCCAGGAAACTGCTGACCGTCGCGAGGTTGATGCCGAAATTCACGTTCTGAGGGCTCGCCGGCCCGGTGGGCAGCAGGCGTGCGCGTACGATGCCCACAAGGCTTCCACCTCGATCGAGGATCGGCCCGCCGCTCGAGCCGGGCTGGACGGTGGCAGAAATCTGGAACATGGAGGTGTCGTCGTTCAGACCGGTCAGGGCATTGACTATCCCGGTAGTTACCACGGTCCCCGAGGAAAGCATGCCCCTTAACGGATAGCCCAGGGCCACCACCTCGTCACCCAGGCGTACGTTGCGCCCCGCGCGCAGTCTGACCGGAGGCAGCGCGAGGCCCTCGCCACGAAGCAGGGCCAGGTCGTTGCGAGCGTCCCTCGCCACGACCTTCATCATGGCCCCGGACGGCTGGATGCGCACGCGTGCGCAACTGTTGATCACGTGCTCGTTGGTCAGCACCTCCCCAGCCTCGCTGACCACGACACCGCTGCCGTAGACGCCGGTGCGCCCCGCCCCCGCCGGCGCCGTGCCGGTCGCGATCTGCGGGTTAATGGTACTCATGATGGTGTTCAACACCACCGTTTTCCATCGCTTCTCGGCGTCGGCAATTTCGGCGGCCGACATCGTCTTCGACAGGCGTTCCTTGCCCTCGGCTGCGGCCTTGACGGCAGCCGGCGTGCCGTTGGCAGGCACGGCGGAATACCACACGTAGGCGAGCGTCGGATTCTTCCAGATGCCGCCGCGGCCGAACTCGTAGACATTGGCAATCCACGCGAACGCACTGCTGTTGGCCAGCGCGGCCGCGCGGTGCAGCCAGGCCAGCGCCTCGGTGCCATTCGGGCTTACGCCGCGCCCCAGCGCATACATGCGCCCGGCGGCAACCATCGAAGCGGCGTCGCCGAGGTCGCCGCCCTTCTTGTACCAGTCCAGCGCGACCAGGTTGTCCTGCGGAACTCCCGCGCGCCCGCTCTCGGCAAACGCGCCGAGCCAACCCAGGGCGGCCGGGTGCTTCTGGTCGGCGGCCAGCTTGAACCAGCCGAGGGCGATGTCGTCGTCCTTGGCGAAGCCGTTGGTACCGTTGGCGAGCCATGCCCCAATCGCGTTCTGTGCAGCCGGTTCGCCCTTTTCCGCCGCGATGCGCATGATGTCCGCGCCCTTGGGTCCGTCGCGCTCGACGAGGTTGCCCGTCAGATACATGTTGCCGAGCAGGAATCCGGCGCGCGGGTTCCCGGCGGCATGCGCACGCGTGATGTAGTCGCGCGCCTTGAGCTCGTCGCGGCTCCCGCCCAGCCCGCGCATCAGCATCTCGCCCATGTATGCCATCGCCTGCGCTTCGCCGGCCTCGGCGGGGGCAGCAAGCACCTTGCGCGCGTCCGCGAAGCGCGACTTGCCGAACGCATCCACGCCCTCGGGCACATTGGCGCTGGCTGCACAGGGTAAAGCTAGAACGCACATGACCAACGCACGCCTGAGCATGCTCACGTCGACTCCAGTCGGTAGTTGCCGAGCGACGCCCGGCATCGCCGATGATCATACGCCAGCATCCCCTTCACCGCGCCGCACGCCCGCGAGCGGCACTGTGCGAAGGCAAGCACCGCCTGGCGCGCAGCACGCCGAACCGGGCCGATCGCGCACACTGCAGAACGGCGCTCTCGGGCTGGGTGGCCGAGGACGAACGCGGCACCGCAGCCGAGGGCGCGGTGGGCTCTGTCCGGCGACTGTTCGGTACCGCCCGGTAGAGGGCGGCATACTGGTCCCGTTGCGCGCCTGCCTGTAGGATTCGCCGGTTTTCAGTCTGTCGAAACAAGTTGCCCCGAGCACATGGTTTCGGTGGTCACCTCTGTGCTGTGGCTGTTCATGGACCCGCTGCTGGCCGATCCGCATTTCACTCCACTTCACTTCGTCATGCCGTCACCTCAAACCACGTCTGGAGAAACTGAATGAACATCCGTGTCCTGTATTGCATCCTCGGCATGGTGATCGCTTGCAGCGTGCAAGCGCAGTCGGGCGGCACGCTCAAGCGGATCGCGGACAGCAAGAGCATCGTCCTCGGCTATCGCACCGAAGCAGCGCCGTTCTCGTTTGCAGCACCCGATGGGCAGCCGGCCGGCTATTCGGTCGACCTGTGCAAGCGGGTGGTGGCGAGCCTCGAGCAGCAGCTGAACGCACCAGGCCTGGCGATCAAGTGGGTTCCGGTGACCGCAGACAACCGCATTGCCCAGGTTGCTGGCGGTAGTGTGGACCTCGAGTGCGGTACGACCACGGTCACCCTCGGCCGGCTCGAGCAGGTCGATTTCTCCAATCTGATCTTCGTCGACGGCGCCAGCTTCGTGACCGCCGGCATCGGGCCGCGCACGCTTGCCGACCTTGCCGGCAAGCGGGTGGGCGTGCTCGCCGGAAGCACGACCGAGCCTCGATTGCGCAGCGTCCTGAAGGAACGCAAGATCGACGCGCAGGTGGTCGTTCTGCGCGATGATCGCGAAGTGGCGAGCGCGCTCACCGGCAAGAAGATCGATGCGTTCGCCAACGACAGGCTGGCGCTGATCGGCCGGATACTGCTCGGCAGCAAGGGCGGCGAGTTCACCCTCGCCGATGAGGACTTCTCGCTCGAGCCATACGCGCTGATGATGCGCCGCGATGCGCCGTTCCGGTTGGCGGTGAACCGGGCCCTCGCAGAGGTCTACAGGGGGCAGCAGATCGTCGAGGTGTATGACCGCTGGTTCTCCAGCCTGGGTCGTCCCGGACCGTTGCTCGCGTCCATGTACTACCTGAACGCGCTCGGAGAATAGGCCATGCGTCGACTGATGGCGGTATTCGTTGTTTCCGTACTCGCGCTGGCCGGGTGTGCGACGACCTCACCGGGGGCGAACATCAGTGGTGCCGGTGTCGTGCTGGCGATCCAGGAGACCACCGAAGCGTCGACCGGTGCCACGGTGGCCGGGGCCATCGGTGGCGCGGTTGTCGGCGCAGTGCTCGGCGGGCAGATCGGAGGAGGCTTCGGGCAGACCGTGGCCGCGACCGCGGGCAGCGTCGGCGGTTCGATGGCCGGCAGTTCGATGGCCGCGCGCGCCAGCGCGACGTCGGTCTGGATCGTGCAGATCCGCTTCGACGACGGGATCGATCGCACGGTGCGCGTCAAGGAGCTTCCTGCCTACCGTCCCGGGCAACGGGTGCGGGTCGACAGCGGGGTGATCCATCCGATCCGGTAGATCGCTGCCTCAGGCCACGCGTCGTAAGTGGGCGATGTCCCGGCGGGTCGCGCGGCTTGCATGGCGCTTCGCCGCAGCTGCGACGTCGCTGGGACTCGCCGTCGTCTTCGGCTTCACGCTGTATGCGGTTGGCGCACTGCCGCCGCTCGAGCGCTGGCATACCGATCGCCTGCACGAAGAGTTCACCGCGTTCGGACAGGTTGATCTCGATTTCGAAGGCTATCAGCGACTGGAGGAACGACTGTTCGCAGAGCTCGAGCGGACCATTGCGGGGTGGGATCCCGCCATGGAGCCGTTGAAGTTCAGTCGCTTCTACAAAGGCAGCCCGTTGAACCGGCTGGCCGGCGGGACTGGGTACAACCGGTCGTTCCGGCTCACACCGGCGCGCCCGGTTGGCTCGGCGCTGCTGATCCACGGGCTGACCGACTCTCCCTATTCGATGAAGGCGCTCGCGGACACGCTTCATGCCCGCGGTTTCGAGGTCACCGTCCTGCGGCTGCCCGGACACGGCACGCTGCCGTCGATGATGGTCCGGATGTCCACTCGCGACTGGACAGCGGCGGTGCGCATGGCAGCTCGCGATGTGGCGGCGCGCACGCCTTCAGGCCGGCCGTTCTACATCGGCGGCTACTCGACCGGCGGCACGCTTTCGCTGCTCTATGCACTCGATGCGCTCGAAGACAGCACCCTGCGCAAGCCGGACCGGGTCCTGCTGGTGTCACCGGCGGTCGCGCTCACCCAGGTCGCTCGTCTGGCTGAAGTAATCGATCTGTTCAGCGTGGTGCCGATCCCGGTGCTGGAGAAGGTGCGCTGGCAGCAAGTGATGGCCGAGTACGACCCGTTCAAGTTCAACTCGTTTCCGGTCAACGCTGCGCGCCAGGTCAACCGAGCGACCCGCTCACTGAGCAGGTCGCTCGCCAGCGCCGTTGAATCCGGGCGCATCGCGCGGTTGCCGTCGGTGATCACCTGGCAATCGGCTGTCGATGCTTCGGTCGGCGCGACCGGCGTCGTCGACTCGCTGTACGCGCGCCTGCCCGATGCAAGGCATCGGCTGGTGATGTTCGATGTCAATCGCATTGCGGTCATGAACGGCGTACAGCGCCCGGAAGCCGGCGCGCTGATCGCACGACTGCATCAGATGCCGCGCCGATACACGCTGGACATCGTGACCAACGCCCGCACCGGTGACGAACGGGTGGACCTCGAACGCAGCACGCCCGACGGGACACGGGCCACGCAGGAAACCGGGTTCTCCTGGCCGGCAGGTCTGGTGTCGCTCAGTCATGTCGCGTTGCCGTTCCCGCCCGATGACCCGGTTTACGGCTTCATCGCCGGCAGCGGACGCGAAGGCATTCCGAGCATCGGTTCATGGCTGGTGCGCGGGGAGAACGGGGCGACGACCATTGCGCTCGGGTCGCTGACCCGGCTCCGCAGCAACCCGTTCTGGGCATTGATCCAGGCCGATGTCGATGCACTGGTCAGCGCAGACCTCGCCGTCCCGAGGCGATAATTCCGGTGCAGTCTTGCACGCGTCCGTTGCGAGGCAGCCCCCGCCCGCTTACCATGCCTGCGTCCCATCACACGCCGCAGGAGCCTGGTCACATGCGCCCACCCCGTACCCTGCTCATCACTGGCGGCGGCATCGGAATTGGCCGCGCCAGCGCGCTGGCCTTTGGGCAAGCCGGCTGGCACGTCGTCGTCACCGACATTCTTGAAGCCGAGGGCCGGGCCGTGGCCGCGCAGATCGTCGCCGCAGGCGGCAGCGCCAGCTTCGCGGCCCTGGACGTACGCTCCACCGAACAGGCCGACGCCGTGGTCGCGGCGGTGCTGTCCGAGCGCGGGGCCATCGACGCCCTTGTGCTCAATGCCGGCATCGCGCGCAAGGTACCGCTCGCGCAACTGTCGGACGAACGCTGGGACGATACGGTGGACATCGACCTCAAGGGCATGTTCCGCGTAGCGCGTGCGGCGCTGCCGTCGATGCGCGCGCGCCGCGCCGGTGCAGTGGTGTGCCTGACATCGCTGATGGGCGTGGCGTGGGGCTGGACCGAGCACGTCCACTACTCGGCGGCCAAGTCTGGCGTGATCGGCTTGATGCGCGGGCTGGCGGCCGAGGTGGCCTGCGACGGCGTGCGGGTGAATGCCGTGTCGCCGGGCTATGTGCGGACCGCACAACTGCTGTCGGCCGAGCACTCCCTGGGGCCGGAAGGGGTTGAACTCGCCGCCGCGCGCGTGCCACTGGGACGTGTAGGCGAGCCGGAAGACATCGCCGACGTGATTTTCTTCCTGGCTTCGGACGCTGCGCGCTACGTCACGGGACAGGTCATCGTGGCCGACGGCGGCCTGGCGATCACGCCGCAGTAGACAACTGCGCGTTTCGACATCTATCGGCGTCTATCCTGGACCCAGTTCAAGAAGTCAGCGGCGGGCATCGGTCGCGCAATACCATAACCTTGTGCGCTGTCGCAGCCCAAACTCTTGAGCTTCACCAAGTGCTCAGTGCTTTCTGCGCCCTCGGCAATAACAGAGCGTCCAAAAGCTTTGGCCAATGCGATCACGCCCTTGACTATTTCAACGTCATCGAAGCTGTCAAGCATGTCGCACACGAAACTGCGGTCGATCTTCAATGTCTCCGCAGGCAAATGCTTGAGGTGCGTGAGCGACGAATAACCTGTTCCAAAATCGTCCAGCGCAAAAACGATGCCTTTCGACTGGCATTCACGGATCACCTTCGATACCCGCTGGGTGTCACCCAGGGAACTGGTTTCCAGTATCTCAAAAACCAGTGCACCCGGTTTGGGCAATGGACATGCCGCGAGCAGATCTCGTACCCGGTTGACAAAACTGTCCTGCTTCAGGTGGTAGGCACCAATATTCACGCTGATTACCAGGTCGTGCCCCTGCCTCTCCCATTCAGCGAGTTGTGCGAGCGCGGAAGCGATAACCCACTCGCCGACTGCGATACTCGCAGCGTTGTTCTCGATGGCCGGCAGGAACGCGCCGGGGAACAGCAATCCGTCCTCGGGGTGCTGCCAACGGATAAGCGCCTCGGCCCCAAAGATCCGTCCGTCATGCAAGCTCAACTGCGGCTGATAATGCAGTACAAATTCCGCTTTCGCCAGTGCCTGCTGCAGGCGTTCCAGAGTGGCACCGGCAGTTCCGAGGGCGATGTGATGCGCTACATCAAAAAACTGGTAGCGGTTCTTGCCAGCCTGCTTCGCCGCATACATTGCCTGATCTGCATGCCTGATGAGATGTTCCGCCTCGGCATCATCCTGGGGATACACGGTGACCCCGATGCTGGCCGATACCTGCAACCAGGCATCTCCGATCTGCACAGGCTCAGACGTGACTTCAAGCAGGCGATCCAGGATCGGATAACTTTGGGTCGGCGTCTCCAAATCGACGAGAACCACCACAAACTCATCGCCACCGATTCTGGCAATGGAATCGCAATCGCGAAGCGCTGATCGCAACCGGTCAGCCACTGCCGCGAGTAGCTGATCTCCAGCAGCATGCCCATGTTCATCGTTGACTTCCTTGAACCCATCCAGATCCAGGAACCCGATCACCAACATGCGCTGATGTCGTTTGCAGCTGGTGAGGGCCTGGCTTATTCGATCGGCCAGCAGGACCCTGTTCGGCAATCTGGTCAGAGAGTCGTAGTTCGCGTTGTATTCGAGTTGGTCCTGAAAACGCTTTTGCGCGCTGATGTCGTGAAGTGCGCCGACGTGTCCTGTGTCAATCGCAACAAGGGTGAGCTCTGTCCAGACAGTATGTCCAAACGAGTGAACAAACCGAAGCAGGGTTTTGTGACCCGAGTTCTTGGTGCCGGCGCTCTGCAAAGCTTTGCAGAAGGTGGCTCGGTCATCCGGCAGGACATGTCCTTCAAACGAATGGCCTGTCACCTGCGCGAGGGGAATACCCGTCAAGAACGCCCACGCAGGATTCAGGAAAACGATCCTGCCCTGCCTGTCGAGCTCAAACACGACATCAGACATCAGCTCGAGACGTCGACGCATGCGCCCATCGCTCTCAGCCAGCGCCTCCACCAGTTGGTTGGTGGCCGCAACCTGAATGTCGTTGAAAAGGGAGTCAGTTCCCATTGAAGGTCTTCAGAGATGCATTGGGTCGGATACTTCTGTACCCAAGGCAGATTCAGACTTCAGCACTGGAAACCACAGCGCCATAAAGCGGGAACACGCTACTGCAGAAATACGACTGTTCAATCGTGGTGCGGGCAGAGGTGCAGTCAGAAAGCACCTTCACGCTGTACCCACGCTCATAGGCGGCGCGACCGGTCGAGTCGATGCACAAGGATGTCACCATGCCAGCCAGCAATACTTCCCTGATATCTCTGGATTTCAATTCATCGTCCAACAATGTGTCAGAGAAAGCGTTGAAGCCGACCTTGCCTTTGACGTACTGGATACGATCGCCGAATGCCTTCAACTCGGGAATACTCTGGGCACCATGGGTTCCAGCTGCAAACGCTCCAGATTCCTTGATTGCGTGAAGAATGCCAACTGGACTGGCCAAGGCGCGATAGTCCGGTGTCAGTACGATCGGGGTGGAGAGAATGCTGACATCCGTGGGTACCAGCCGGCGGATCAGTGCCAGGGTGTTTGTCAGGACTTCATCGACACGCCCTGGCTCTTCGACCACGCCGCGCAGGATACCGTCCTTCGCAAAGTAATCATTCTGGTATCCCACCAGAATCAGGGCGGTATGCTTGTAGTCCATGTTGCGCTTCCTTTCGTGGTTTGAGGTTACCCGGCACCGACAATCAGGACGAGCTCCGACCGCTGGCGACATCTTCAGCTCCATCGGCTTCGACTTTTGTTCGAGGCCTCGTGCACTCCGAGCTGAACGATCGCGAAGAGTGGATCCGATCTCGTAGTCCGATCGAGATCTCTGACCATCGGCAGGTCGCGGATCACCTCCCTCCGCATCTGGCCAGTCCAGCTGGAGTTATTCACTCGACAGCGAACTTCGACGCTACGCTCCCGCGCAGGCACGGCGCGTCAGCGCGCATCTGCCGTGTGCTCCAGAGTCTCCTTCCATGGCCTTATGGTTGCGAGTGTCTTCGCGAGGCTCACCTTCGCGACTTCAGTATCGTAGTCGGCTTGCAGACGCAACCACCAGCCATCGGAAAGCCCGAAGAATCGACACAGTCGCAGATCCGTGTCGGCGGTCACAGCGCGCTTGCCGGCGAGGATCTCGCCGATGCGCTGCGCGGGCACGCCGATCTCCTTGGCAAGGCGATAATTGCTCATCCCCAAGGGCTTCAGAAACTCCTCGGCGAGCATCTCGCCGGGCGACACTGGCTTGGCCTTCCTGGTCATTGCGTCGCGCCTCAGAGATAGCCCACGATCTCGACCTCTTCGGCATCGCTGCCTGTCCAGCGAAAGCAGATTCGGCACCGATCGTTCGCCCGCAGGCTCCACTGGCCCGCGCGATCGCCCTTCAACCGATCCAATCGATTCGTCGGCGGCGCGCGCAGGTCTTCGATGCATCGCGCGAGGTCCAGCTGCTTCAACTTGTGCAGTGTCGGACGATCGAAACCGACAAAGCGACCCAACCGGCGCAGGTGGAACAGCGCTTCGGCATCGGCACACTTGAACGTCCTGATTGCCATTCGCAAAATAGTATTGCCTCGCGTTATGACCGTCAAGCGTGGCGGTCGACTACAGCACCTGCCGCCTTCAAGTCAGCCTTCGAAACGCGTCTTTGCAGGGGCGGATTCGACTGGCGCGCGCTACTGCGGATTCACCGGACATCGACCTGAGCTTCCCGATTCAGCGAGAATCAATCAGGTGGAGTCAATAAAGCCTCCAGGGCGTCCCCGAGGTGTTGCCACACCAAGCGCATACGGCTGCTGCGGCGCAGATCATCGTGGGCGCACAGCCATACCTCGTTGGGTAAGCCGACCTGACTGGCCAACACCCGCCTCAGCCCGGGCCGAGTCGCCGCGATGTGGTTGAACATCATGCCGATGCAGGCGCCGCTCTCGATCGCGGCCTGCAAGGCCAGCACGGCATCGCTGCGCCAGCGAAACTGCAGCGGCCGGGCGGGCTCCCCGCCGCGCAACGATGCGCTCAGCTGCATGGGCATGCGGTCGAAACCGGCGAGCACGCCACCGGGCGGGATCTCGAAGCCGACGGGCTCTCCGAAGCGGGCGAGGTACGACTCGTGCGCGTACAGACCCATATCTGCGCGCCCGAGCTTGCGGGCGATGATTCTGTCCTGCTGCGGCCGGAAGAAACGCACTGCGATGTCGGCATCGCGGCGAAGAAGGTTGTCGCTCTGGTTGGAGACCGACAGCTCGATCTCGAGCTCTGGGTGCTCGTTGAGCAGCGGTGCCAGAATCTGCGGTACGACGTGATGAGCGTAGGCCTCTCCCACCGCGACTCGCACCACGCCCGCAACCTGCTCGGCGCCCTCGCCGAATAGCCGCTCGGCGTCGCGAACGGCCTGGTACATTGGCGCGATGGCGGCGTACAGCGCGTCCGCTCTGGCGTTCGGCTTTAGCTGGCCGGGCAAGCGCACGAACAGGGTCTCGCCCAGGCTCTTCTCGAGTTCGCGCAGGTGGCGGCCCATGCTGGGCTGAGTGGTGACCAGGCGCTGCGCGGCACCCGTGAGGGTGCTGGTCTCGTAGATGGCGATGAAAGAGCGCAGGAGGTTCCAGTTGTCCAGCAGCGGGCCGGGCGAGGGCTGGACAGGAGTGGTGTCACCAGGGATGGTACGGACAGGCATGGCATGCATTTTTGCATGACTCGCATGCTTTGCCGAGTCTGGTGACTTCGGCGGGCGATGGCCAAAGTGTCTGCTCGGCCGGCAGATCGCAGGCCCCTACCGCGAAGGAGTCGCGCCTTGTCTCTCCCCCACTCCCCTATCCCCCACTCCCACGCGCGTCTGCGAGTGTTCCTGTCGACGCTGATTCTGACCAGCGGCCTGACGCTGGTCGGCTGTGCCAGCGTGGGGAGCCCGCAAGAGAGCAGCCTCAGTGATGCCGAGCAGTTGAGCGCCCAGCCAGACGGCACCCGCGCCTGGCGGGTGGCCGAGCTGCGCGTGTCGGCCTTTCATCTGCCGGCAGACGCCCTGGCGTTCGGGGGGGCAGTCAAGCTCGACGACGGACAGCAGGCCGCCCTGCGAAAGGCCTTTGTTCAGACTCTGACGAAGGAACTGCAGGACGCGGGGCTGCGGCAAGTCGACACGGCCAGACCGGATGCGGTGCAGGTACGCGGCACGGTCACCGCCGTGGAACTGGCAAGCCCGGGGCTCAACGCGGTCACGACCCTGCTGCTGCTGGCGCCGCTGTCGCGCGGCGGAGTATCGCTGGACGTGGAAGCCGTGTCCGGCACGTCAAGGGTCGCGGCGCTGTCCTTCAAGGGTCAGGCTGGCGTGAACAACGTGGGCTCGGCGTTCAGCGGGATCGGTCACGCCGAGTTGCAGGCCGAGGTCGCGGCTCGCAAGTTTGCCGACGTGCTGCTGCAGCGGGCGACCGGGTCCGCACGCTGAACGGGAGACGACCATTATCCCCTCGCCTTCTCACGAAATGATGCCCGACCGACGCCGCTTCATCCGCCTCGCGGGTGGGGGCGCTGTGCTCGCGGCCACCACTCCGCTGACGGTGATCGGCTGCACCGCCGGCATGCCCGCTGCCGCGCTGCAGGCCTGGAGCGAGCCGACCGACACGTTGGACATTCGCGAGTTCATGCTCGCCCACGCGCTGCTCGCACCCAACCCGCACAATCTTCAGCCCTGGATCGCCGACCTGTACGAACCCGGGGCGATCACCCTGTTCTGCGACAGTGATCGACTTCTTCCCGAGACCGATCCGTTCGGACGCCAGATCCTGATCGGCTGCGGCGCCTTCCTGGAGCTGGCGGTGCAGGCGGCGTCGCAGCGCGGCCGCGCAGTGCAGGTCAATCTGTTCCCCGACGGTGATCCGCCGGACCAAACCCTGCCGCGTGGCGTGCGCGTGGCCCGGCTAGTGGTGGGCGAGCCTGGCAGCGCCGAGCCTGACCCATTGTTCGCCCAGGTGCGTGAACGCCGTACTCAGAAGGGCGTCTACGACAACCAGCGGGTGGTGGCCCCGCCGCTCTGGCAACGCCTGCTCGGCGCATCGGTCAAGCAGCCGTCGCTGCTGCTGGGGCAGGTGAGCGAACCTGCGCGCATGGCCACGCTACGCCAACTCACCCGCACTGCGTTCGAGATCGAAATGCTCACGCCAGCCACGTATCTCGAGTCTGCCCGGCTTCTGCGCATCGGCCCGGCCGAGATCGCGCAGCACCGCGACGGAATCTCGATAATCGGCATGATGCCGCGTCTGCTTGACGCGGTGGGCCTGTTCGATCGTTTCGCGGTACCCAAACGGGGCAACGATACGCACCAGCGCATGCTTGAGCACTGGCAGCCTTCCGAGACGGGTAGCGGCTACTTCTGGATCGCGACACAGGGCAACAGCCGGCGCGACCAGATCGCCGTGGGCCGGGTCTTCGTTCGTGCCCAGTTGCAGGCCACGGCCGACGGGTTCTCACTGCACCCACTGTCGCAAGCGCTGCAGGAGTTCGACGCCATGCGCGAGCAGCGCCGTGCGTTGCATGCCACCCTGGGCCTGGACGCGGTGGCGCAGACGTTGCAGATGCTTTCCCGCGTCGGCTATGCGATGGAGCCTGCCGGGCACTCGCCCCGGCGGCCGCTGAGTAATCTGCTCCGAGCCTGAACCGGGGGATACTCGTATCTGTCGATGGCTGTCGGCCAGCCTCTGCACCTCAGTCGAGGGGGCTGAGGCTGACGTCCCGTCTTCAGTGCTCCGCGCAGCACGCGCGGCTATCGATGCTCAGGTGGGTAATTCTGGGGTGGCCCCCGGGGTCGCGCTGCGACAGCGGGGGCAACACTTGTCGGCGAGATCCCGCCCATTCCTTGTGCAGCGATCGCCACGGAGAGAAGCCGCTTACGGATTCCTGATGGCTGCCGTGGTAGCTTGTCAGCGTGTCGCAATCTCACATCCAAAGCGGCAGTGCGGCGAAGCGCCGTTGGCTGCCTGCCAGTATCGTCTGGACAGTTTCCTGGCTCCTGATGTTCGAGCTGGACGGTCGGATCGATCTGGCAAACATGGCGCTGATCCTCGTGCTGAGCGCAGCCATCGCCGCTATCTGGTCGATGCCGTTGGTGTCGCTTGTTGCCAGCGCAATCGCCGTGCTGGCCTTCAACTTCGCTTTCGTCCCGCCGCGCGGCGCCTTCGCCGTTGACCTTCACCAGCACGCGTTGTTGCTCGTCACGATGCTGACGGTCAGCTGGATCGTGACGCTGCTGGTGGCTCGCCTGCGCTGGCATACGGCTCAGGCGACGGCGCAGGCCCTGCGCTCCGATCAGCTTCGGGAATTCGCCGAGGCCCTGCGCGTGGCCGATGAACCCGTCGCGCAGGCTTCGATCCTGCGAGACACGGTCCGCAGGTTGATCGGCGCAGAACCCACAGTGCTTGTGTCCAGCCCATCCGTCGATACCGTCGAGGCCAGCGGGACTCAGTTGCTTGGCCCCGTGACACCCGACGAGTCATCGGGGCTGCGTCTCTGTCTGCAGGAGGGTCGGCCCATGGGGCCAGGCACGGGACGTCACGAGGAGCAGCCGTCGTGGTACCTGCCTATGCGCGGCGTCAGCGGCGCGTTCGGTGCGGCTCTCGTCCGGGGTACGACTGATGCCGGCGGCGAACTGCGTAACCATGTGCAGTTGCTGTGCGACCAGCTCGGGGCTGCGCTGGAGCGCAGCGACGCCCTGCGTTCCGCTGCCGCGGCGCGCGAGCAGGCCCAGGGCCACGCGCTTCGCAACACGCTGCTGACGGCCATCTCGCACGACCACAGGACGCCACTGGCCACCATCCTGGGCGCAGCCAGCGCCTTGCACGATCAGGACGAGCGCCTGTCCCTTGCGCAGCGTCGCCGTCTCGCGGCCACCATCGTCGATGAGGCCACGCAACTGTCTCGCCTGACGGACAACACCCTGCAGCTGGCGCGCCTGGGCCAGGTCGGGGTGGCGCTGCAGCGCGATTGGGAGTCTGTCGAGGAAATGGTCGGCACCGTATTGCGACGCGTGAGGCAGCGCGCCCCGCAACACCGGGTGAAGGCTAGCGTGGAAGCCGGTCTGCCCTTGCTGCGCTGCGACGCCGTTCTGATGGTCCAGTTGCTCGACAACCTCGTCGACAACGCACTGAAGCATGGCATTGGCGATACGCCCGTCGAGGTCATGGCCCGGCGGGCCGGGCCTTCCGTACTCATCGCCGTACGGGACCGTGGACCCGGCGTGCCCACGGCGCAGCGCAGGCGCATCTTCGATACCTTCCAACGCGGTGACACTGACGCCGTCGCCGGAAGTGCCGATGACCATCCACGACCCGGCGCCGGCGTGGGGCTCGCACTATGCCAGGCCATCGCGAGGGTGCACGGTGGCGACCTTAGCCTGCGCGCCCGCCGCAACGGGGGCTCGAGCTTCGAAGTGACCTTGCCGGTGGAGAAGTGCCCCGAGGGCACAGCGCGCGACGGTGACGAAGGAGCGCCGCCGTGAGCCTTGGCGTGCTCCTGGTCGAGGACGACCGTGAACTACGCACCACCTTGCGCGACGCATTGAAGGTCGAGGGGTACCGAGTCTTCTCCTCGGCCAGCCTGGCCGATGCACGGGCCGTCATCTCCAATGCGCTGGCCCAGGGCGGGCTCGACATCATGCTGCTCGATCTCGGCCTGCCGGACGGAGATGGCGCATCGCTGCTGGCAGACCTCCGGCGCCAGCACGGCACGCCGGTGATCGTGATCTCGGCCCGTCCAGGCGAGGACCACAAGGTACGGCTGCTCGACGAGGGCGCAGACGACTACCTTGTGAAGCCCTTCAGCCTGGCCGAGTTGCTGGCCCGCATGCGGGTAGCCCTGCGCCACCGAGGCACCACGGTACACCCGGCGATCGTGCGCTACGACCGCGCCGACCTGGCCGTAGACCTTGAAGCCAGGCGTGTGCGGCGCGCGGGTGCCGAGGTGCACCTGACCCCCACCGAGTACCGGCTACTGGCACGGCTGGTACGCCACGCTGGCCAGGTGGTCACGCACCGCCAGTTGCTGGTGGACGTGTGGGGCCCCGAGTACACCGAGCACACCCACTACCTGCGCCTTTACATGGCACAGCTGCGCGCCAAGCTCGAGGCCGAGCCGGCCGACCCGCGCCTGCTGCTCACCGAACCCGGCGTGGGCTATCGACTGGTCGAGCCGGAGGACTAGGGTCGGCGCGCCACGTCATGACGCGTACTTATGCGTTCCTGATGGCCAGGCCCCGATGCTGCGCAACGTCGAACCTGCCCGGACAGCGCATGACAACCACAGCCAGCACCACCCATTCCGCCCCGGCGCCTGACACCCCCTCGCGGGCCGCCCGGCAGGGCCTGGGGGCGCTGACGCTAGGCGCCATCGGTGTCGTCTACGGCGACATCGGCACGAGCCCCCTCTACACCATGAAGGAGGTCTTTGCGCCGCACACCGGGGTGCCCCTGGATGCCCACAATCTGGTCGGGGCCGTGTCGGTGATCTTCTGGGCCCTGATGCTGGTGGTCACGCTCAAGTACGTCATCCTAATCCTGCGCGCCGACAATCATGGCGAAGGCGGCGGGCTGGCGCTGACCGCCATGGCAGCGCAGGCCGTCAAGGATCAGCCCGCGCTGCGCCACGCACTGCTGCTGTTGGGCGTATTCGGCGCCACGCTGTTCTATGGCGACAGCCTCATCACGCCAGCCATCTCTGTGCTCGGCGCGATGGAAGGTCTCGAGCTAGTCACGCCGGCGCTCAAGCCCTATGTCGTACCCATCACGGTGGCCATCCTCGTCGGCCTGTTTCTCGTGCAGCGCTTCGGTACCGCGTTCGTTGGCCGCTACTTCGGCCCGATCATCGTGCTGTGGTTCGTCATGCTCGGGGTGATGGGAGTCGTACATATCGTGCAGCAGCCCGCCATACTGGCGGCGCTGAACCCCCTGCACGCCTGGAACTTTCTCGCCGAGCGGGGCTGGCACCTGTTTGCTGCGGTGGGCGCCATCGTGCTGGCGCTCACCGGTGCCGAGGCCCTGTATGCCGACATGGGGCACTTTGGACGCAAGCCTATCCAGCTGGCCTGGACCGGCCTCGTGCTGCCAGGCCTGGCCTTGAACTACCTGGGACAGGGGGCGCTGCTGATGGGCAACCCAGCAGCCATCGAGAACCCCTTCTACCGCCTGTTTCCCGATGCTTTGCTCCTGCCTGCGCTGGTGCTGGCCACGCTGGCAGCCATCATCGCCTCGCAGGCGGTGATCTCGGGCGCCTACTCGATGACCAAGCAGGCCATCCAGCTTGGCTTCCTGCCGCGCATGACGATCCGCTACACGTCTGCACGCGAGATGGGCCAGATCTACATGCCGGCGGTGAACTGGGCGCTGTTGGCAGGCGTGATCGCGGCGGTGCTCTTCTTCGGCAGCTCGTCGGCCTTGGCGGGGGCCTACGGCATCGCGGTCACGTTGACGATGATGATCACGACCATGCTGACCTACTTCGTCGTGCGCAAGGCATGGCAGCTGCCGGCGCCAGTGGCGATCGGCGCCACCGCCTTCTTCCTGGCCATCGACGCGCTGCTGGTCGCCGGCTGCGCGGTGAAGTTTTTCGACGGCGGCTGGTTTCCGCTGGCGCTCGGGCTGCTCCTGTTCGGCGTCATGAGCACCTGGTCGCGCGGGCGGGCGCGACTGGTTCAGGCCATCCGCCGCGATGGGCTCGAACTGCAGTCCTTCATCGACGGTCTCGACCCGCGCGCGCTGAACCGGGCCGAACGAACAGCGGTCTATGCCGTGGCCGACCCGACCACTGTTCCGCAGGCCTTGTTGCACAACCTGAAGCACAATCAGGTACTCCATGTGCGTAACGTCATCCTCACGGTGGTGTTCCACGAAGTGCCCTGGATTCCGATGGACCGGCGCGTCCAGGTGGCACCGCTGGGCCACGGCTTCTGGCGAGTGACCCTGAACTTCGGCTTCATGAACACGCCCGACGTTCCCGCAGCACTGGAGCTCACGCAGTCCCACGGGCTGCATATTCCGGTGTTCGAAACCAGCTACTTCCTGAGCCGCGAAGCCGTGGTGCCGACGTCTGGTGGTGGCATGGCGAACTGGCGCGAACGGCTGTTCGCCGCGATGACCCGCAACGCGGGGGGCGTGGTCGAGTTCTTCCGGCTGCCAAGCAACGCCGTGGTCGAGCTCGGCACGCGGGTGCAGATCTGAGCTGGTCAGCGGCTTCCTGCAGGCTCAGGGGGGCCACCGGGGGCGTCTGGCACCACGTAGACCTCGAATCCTACTCCGCACCGACTCGAACACCAACGGTGCCGGCAATCGACCCTCCCGGGTGAGCTATCGGCCAGAAGCCCACGCCCTGTCTGATCACCGGGTCAGGACTACAGCCGCTGGATGTGTGCTTGGATTCTCGCGGCGATGTCCTCAAACGGCGGTTGGCCCTGGCAACAAGTGACGCAGTCGCGCTGGACACTGCCACGAGATCACTCGCGCACATCCGGACCTGGCCGTCGGGTTTCATTCGTGCCGCGGGGACGCATAAGCAACGAACCCATACGCCGTTCGACTTCCCGAATCGGGAGCGGAACCCGCGCAAGGTCCAGAGAGCCAGAGCATCCGAGCGCTTCCAGAATCTTCTCCGGGCCCGCCTCCTCGCACTCATCCAGACCTTCCATGCGCCGGATGGGAATCCGTCGACCGGAGAAGCGGGCCTGACGCACACCACCGCCCACGCAATCCAGTCGCCATCGGGTCGAGATGCTGTCCTGTCTTGCCTGAGGCTCGCGTGGATCGTCAGCGACCGTGGAAACATCCAGCACAACCGATCCGCCTCCGCCATCGTCGACGAAGTAGAGCACGCCGTGTTCGTGCGGCACGGCGAAGCTCGTCTCGTCGAACTCGACCACGGCTTCGGACTCCTTGCCGTCGTTCAGGGTCGACTGCGCGTGCGCCTTCAGATCGCAAAGAGCCTCGTGGTTCTCCCGGCTGTCCCAAACCGCCACGAGCAACGCGAAGCAATACATCGCACCGACTTGCCATGCCAAACTCGGTGCTCGTCGAATCAGATCCGGCAGGGAATCAAACCACCAGAAGCCCACGAGCGCGATGCAGGCGACGACGGCGAGCAGCCCTGCGAAGACCCCAGTCATCTTCGCGATGGCGATCAATCGCAGCCTGGTCAGGGAACCGTGATAGGACGCCGACTTGGCAAGGGCCTTTCTTGCCGCCGAGGAAAGTGGTCTCTCCGTAATCGAGAACATGCAGGCCTTACCGCGTCGAGAACCTCGCCCGCGCGGTGAGGCGGCTCGGCAGGCAGGGCATGTCAAGAAGCGGCAGTGCATTCATCGGGGTGGGAGTATCCGGATGTCTGTGCATGAAGCTGTCGAGTATATCGGCTCGGTCGGCGCTTCTTCCTCTGCAGTACATCTTCGGCCTGTTTGACACGATCGGAGCCATCGGAGAGCTCACTTCCGCGTGGCCATGAAGACAAGCATGCGCGTGGCAGCGACGACATACACCGTGACGGTGACCATCACCGCCAACCAGGGAAGGCCTGCCGTCGTTGCACGGTGCATGATCCAACCCGGAACGGCCCAAACCACGGCGTCAGCGAAGAAGGGGACGCTGAACAGCAAGAGGCCGAACGCAATGTTCAGCCCCAGGGCGACTGAGAACCTCCATGGCTGCGCCACGGTGAACTCCCTGGTTCCGCGCAGGCGCGCGCAACCTCGCGTGAGGGCATCGGACACGTGACCCACGAGAAACCAGATGCCGAAACCGACAACGACCAACTTCAGTAGCGTTTCACCCATCTGCGATTTCCCACACCCTGTTCCGGAAGGAGCGCGTCACTGCGGTGTCGGCACGTTACCGCGTGCTCGGTGCCCAGACTCGTATCCCGGGAGCCGTCGCCACCGGGAACATGTCCCCTACTCCCACTCGAACATCAATTGAGCCGCTAAGTCCTTGTTGCGCCATGCGTTCTTGGGCGGAAGGCTACTGGATACCGTCAAAGATACCGTCATCTTGATGAGGTTCAGCATTGGCGCGGGTTTCCGGGCGATCGGCGCGGGATACACCTTTCGGGATCTATCGAGGACTATCAGGCCTTGCGAGGTCATCGAAGCACAGCATCCACCCTGCTCTTTCGAGCCTCCGACCAGCTTTCGTCGTACCGTCATCGAGCAATCTAAGTGCTTGTCTGAACGTGATTTTCACGCGCTTTTTCTACCGTCAACAGCCGACCTTGACCGTCCGCGTCATGGCTGAGCGCCCCGATCGAGCAAGTAGGCCAGCGCGATCCGGCCGATCACGTCCTTCAGGGAACCGCGCACGCCTACGCTCGCCGGCGTAATCGACGGATCGGTCTCGATGGCATCGAGGAAGCGGCTCAAGTCCTGGGCGATCCTGGGCACCAGCGGCACCCGAACCTCGGGTGCGAGCAGTTGGGACAGTCGAAGGATGTCGTTCGCGTGCTTGCGCACATTGCGCGAATCCACCTGCTCGCCGCGGGCGAGGCGCTGCCCAAGATCCAGCCAGGCGCTCGCCTTCAGCGGGATCAACCGATCCTCGCCCACCCAAGGCAGACCATCGAGATCGCGCCTGCCGGTCAGGATGAAGTCGTAGTAGTCCTCGTCAAGAAGGATCGCCGAAAGGCTTTCCACCGCCTCATCGATCGGGATGGGGGTCAGGTGACTGCCCTGCGCAAGCGTGAGGCCTTCGGGCGCGCGGCTGAACAGTTCCAGCATCGCCGGAAAGCTCGGGTTGCCCGGCTTCTGGAATCGATAGAAGACCGGCCTGCCCGTGTCGGCGGCCTGGCGGATCTCGTAGCCACCCGCATCGATGAACCTCCAGAACACCTCGCCAAAGCGCGGGGTCAGAGCCTCCACATGCAGCACGATGTCGAGATCCTTCGTGGCGCGGAACTCAAGCCCCGCCTCTTCTAGGGCGAGGGTTGCGGCCGTACCGCCGATCAGGACGAACTCATCCCCATGCGCGGCGAACCAGCTCCGAAAGACATCCAGGCCTTTCACCACGGCAAGTGCTCCTCAAGCTCGGCCAGCGCCTGCTGTACCCGATCGTCGCCATCGCTCTGCAGGCTCAGCATCAGCGACAGCGGATCGACCAGCGAAGTGTCCGGCACCAAGGCCGGGCTGTAGTTCCAAAGCTCCATCTGGAGGGCCCCGGGCTCAGGCTCGGGCACCGTCTTCGCGCCCTGCTGGGAAGCGAGCTTCCATTGCGAAGGGCTGAGCGCGTAAGTCGGCCAAGAGGGTTCGACCAGCATCGACTGCCGCGCAAGGGCGCTGAGACCCGCAAGCCTGAGCTCCGGCACGACAAGATCGCTGGTCGGCAGCACCCAGACCCGGCGTTTCACGGGGTTGCGCAGCAGGGGCTTGATATGCTCCCAGGTCTCGCGGGCGGTGCGCTCGGTCTTCAGCCGCCGCACCCTCGCGACGTTGTCCGAACGCGCTATCCCGGTTGCCACCAGCTCGCGCGAGGCGCGCGAGGCGGTCATGGCGGTATAGCCGAGACGGCCGAGCACCTCGGCAGGCTCCCACTCCCCCCGCCACGGCTTGCCCAGCAGCACTGCGATCAGCATGGCCTGGGCGGCCGGGCTGAGCTCGCTCTGGGGCTGCGTCGCCGGCTTGCGAAAGTACTCCCGCAGATCCACGCCAAGGTCGGGCAGATAGAGCTGGTTGCCAGGGACGACGAAGGGTACCTTCTGCTCGATGAGCCGCTTGCGTTCGTAGGAGGCCAGTGCCTCGGTTGCGTAAAGCACCGGGAGCCCGGTTACCTCGCGGATCTTGTCGATCTGCGCGCGAATGCTGGCAAGGCCGGGGCGATCGGCTCGCTTGTCGATGGCGAGCAGGACGGGGTGACCCAGGATCGCCAGAGCCTTCAGTTCGAAGGCATCCACGAGGAAGTACGGCAAGCTGCCCACGCCCGACCAGAGGGTGGTCGGAGCGTCGATTCCGAGCGTGTTCTTCAGGTACGCGCGAACGGCGGCTTCCATGCTGATTGAGGGCCTAAGTGAAACAAGGACCCTGCACGATAACATATCCAATGTTATCGTTTATTGTTTTTGGTACTAACGCTAAGGCCCCTTCCCTGCGAGGCGAAAACTCCAGCAACGGATAGAGGCGACGTTGGCCGTGGATGCCTTTTTCCATGAACCACAACTTCTACCGTCACGAAAAATCTCAGGCTACACAAGCGGCAACTTCATGTTTTGCCAGCGATTGCTGTCGATTTTTCTGCCGTCAGGTCCGGAGTTCGTGTGACGGTAGATTATCGGCAACTACATCGGCGCGAATTTCTACCGTCAAGAATACCGTCAATCTGACGTCAACCCTTTTTGTTGAAGGAAGCGTCAAAAAGGACCCATCCCTATTCGATTCATGTACTTAGACCGTGACCTCTATCCTGTTCATGATGTCTCTCGGATAGGTGATAAAAAACATAACCTGTTGATTTTTAATACGCTCTAATTCAGCCCTCGACGACCTACTCCCACTCGATCGTCGCCGGCGGCTTCCCCGATATGTCGTAAACGACCCGGTTTATCCCTCGTACTTCATTGATGATCCGGTTCGACACGCGCCCGAGCAGTTCGTGCGGCAGGTGCGCCCAGTGCGCAGTCATGAAATCCTGGGTCTGCACCGCGCGCAGCGCAACCACATACTCGTACGTGCGTCCGTCGCCCATCACGCCCACCGCCTTCACCGGCAGGAACACGGCGAAGGCCTGGCTGGTCAGGTCGTACCAGCTCACTCCTTCGTGCGAGGTCTTGCGCAGTTCGTCGATGAAGATCGCATCGGCGCGGCGCAGCAGTTCTGCATACTTGGGCTTCACTTCGCCGAGGATGCGCACGCCCAGCCCCGGTCCCGGGAATGGATGCCGGAACACCATCTCGCGCGGCAGCCCGAGTGCGAGGCCGAGCTCGCGCACCTCGTCCTTGAACAGTTCGCGCAGCGGCTCGAGCAGCTTCAGGTGCAGCGTGTCTGGCAGGCCACCGACGTTGTGGTGGCTCTTGATGGTCGTGGCCTTCTTCGTCTTGGCCCCGGCCGACTCGATCACGTCCGGATAGATCGTGCCCTGCGCCAGCCACTTCGCGTTCGGCAGCTTCGCGGCTTCTTCCTGGAACACATGCACGAACTCGCGACCGATGATCTTGCGCTTGGCTTCCGGGTCGGCGCAGCCTTCCAATGCGCCGAGGAAGCGTGGGCCGGCGTCGATGCGGATCACCTTCACACCGAGGTGGCGGTTCAGCGTCTCCATCACCTGGTCGCCCTCGCCCAGCCGCAGCAGTCCTGTATCGACGAAGATGCAGGTCAGGCGGTCGCCAATCGCCTTGTGGATGAGGGCAGCGGCCACCGCCGAATCGACGCCGCCGGACAGGCCGAGGATCACCTCTTCGCTGCCCACCCGCGCTTTCACCTGCTCGCTCGCCTCGGCGACGTAGTCGCTCATCACCCAGTCGGGCGCGCATTCGCAGATGTCGATCACGAAGCGCTCGAGAATCCGCCCGCCCTGCAGCGTATGCGTCACCTCGGGGTGGAACTGCACGCCGTAGAAGTTGCGTGCCTCGTCGGCCATGCCTGCGATCGGGCAGCTGTCGGTGGAGGCCATCAGCTTGAAGCCAGGCGGCAGTTCGGTGACCTTGTCGCCGTGGCTCATCCAGACCTTGAGCAGGCCGTGCCCTTCGGCGTTGCGTGCATCCTCGATGCCGTCGAGCAGCCATGTGTGGCCGCGCGCCCGAACTTCGGCGAAGCCGAACTCGCGGTTCGCGCCGCTCTCGACCTTGCCGCCCAGTTGCTGCGCCATCGTCTGCATGCCGTAACAGATACCCAGCACCGGCACGCCGAGGTCGAATACCGTCTGGGGCGCGCGATCGGTCGACTCTTCGTAGGCCGACATGTGGCTGCCGGACAGGATCACGCCCTTGGGCGCGATCCGGCGGATCTCGGCCTCCGGCAGGTCGCACGGATGCACTTCACAGTACACGTTCGCCTCTCGCACGCGGCGTGCGATCAGCTGGGTCACCTGCGAACCGAAATCGAGGATCAGGATGCAGTCATGGCTCGCGGCTGTCATCGTGCCCCGCCCGCGCCCGGGGCGCTCGAGACGTCGTTCGAAACATCATTCCACACGGTAGTTCGGCGCTTCCTTGGTAATCGTGACATCGTGCACGTGCGACTCGCGCACGCCGGCTGCGGTGATCTCGACGAACTGCGCCTTGCGGTGGATCTCGTCGATCGTCTCGCAGCCGAGGTATCCCATGCTCGCGCGCAGGCCGCCCATCAGCTGGTGGATGACGACCAGCGCGCTGCCCTTGTAGGGCACGCGGCCTTCGACGCCCTCGGGCACCAGCTTCTCGATGCCGTCTTCCACGTCCTGGAAATAGCGGTCGCTGGAGCCCTGCTGCATGGCGCCGAGCGAACCCATGCCCCGGTACGACTTGTACGAGCGGCCCTGGTAGAGCTCGATCTCTCCGGGCGCCTCGTCGGTTCCCGCGAACAGGCCGCCGAGCATCACGGCGTTCGCCCCGGCCGCCAGTGCCTTCGCGATGTCGCCGGAATAGCGGATGCCGCCGTCGCCGATCAGCGGAATGCCGAGGGGGCGCAGCGCCTCGGACACGTTCATGATGGCGGTGATCTGCGGCACACCGACTCCAGCAACAATGCGCGTCGTGCAGATCGACCCGGGGCCGATGCCGACCTTGACCGCGTCAGCCCCGGCTTCGGCGAGCGCGAGCGCACCGGCCGCGGTGGCGACGTTGCCGCCGACCACCTCGACCGCCGGGAACGTCGTCTTCACCCAGCGTACGGTGTCCAGCACGCCCTGCGCATGGCCGTGCGCGGTATCGACGATGATCACATCGACACCGGCATCGACCAGCATCGCCGCGCGTTCGCGGGTGCCGTCGCCGACGCCGATCGCGGCACCGACCTGCAGCCGGTCCTGGCCGTCCTTGCTGGCCAGCGGATGTTCGACCGACTTGGTGATGTCCTTCACCGTGATCAGGCCACGCAGGTTGAACTTGTCGTCGACCACCAGCACGCGTTCGAGTCGGTGCTGGTGCATCAGGGCCTTCGCCTCTTCGCGCCCGGCGCCTTCGCGCACGGTGACCAGGCGATCGCGCGGGGTCATGATGTTGCGCACCGGCTGATCGAGGCGGGTCTCGAACCGCAGGTCGCGGTTGGTGACGATGCCGACCACGCGGCTACCCTCGACTACTGGCAGGCCGGAAATCTTGTGCTGGCGCGTGAGTGCCATCACCTCCCCCACGGTCATGTCGGGCGGGATGGTGATCGGGTCTTTCACCACCCCGGACTCGAACCGCTTGACCTTCGTGACCTGCAGCGCCTGGTCGCGCGGCGACATGTTCTTGTGCAGGATGCCGATGCCGCCGGCCTGGGCCAGCGCGATCGCGAGGCGAGCCTCGGTTACCGTATCCATTGCCGCCGACACGACCGGCACGTTGAGGCGGATCCTGCGGGTCAGTTGCGTAGAGAGGCTGACCTCTCTGGGAAGGACCGTGGAATGGGCAGGCAGCAGCGATACGTCATCGAAGGTTAGCGCGCGTTGTACGACAGGCATGCCGGAGACCCTTCCAAAGCCGCGATTATACGACTCGGCCACCGGCGCCGACAATTGCCGGACGCGGTCGTGGGTACGGCGTGGCGCAGCGGTTTGACCCAAGAGGCCGCTGCCATTATTGTCTTACTGGCTGGCGCCTTGTATCCTCGCGCGCCGCCCTGCTTAAACGGCCTGTTGCCTGCATGCAACCGATTTTTCGCAGGTTTCGTTATGCACCGCCTGCCCACGAACGTGGCACCTGCGACTGTCCGAGATGGATGGACGCCCCAGAGGAGCAATCATGTCACGCATCAAGGCTGTCATCGCTGCCACGCTGTCGATCTTGCTGCTGCTCGGCGGCACGCCGCCGGTACTTAGCCAGATCTACAGCTGGACGGACGAGCAAGGAAGGCGCCAGATCTCCGACCGCCCGCCGGAAGGCGTGGTCAAGGATCTCAAGGTCAAGGGCGGGCGCCCGACGAGCTCCAGCGCCGCCAGCACCAGTACCAGTACGCCGCTGCCAAAGGGTGACGAGCGCAAGGCGCAGACGCTCAACGAGAAGTCTCTCGAATTCAGCAAGCGCCAGCTCGAGCGTGAGGAAAGTCGGGTGAAACAGGAGAAGGCGGAGGCTGAGGCGAAGGAACGCGCGCAGCGGTGCGAGCAGGCTCAAGCCTATGTGCGCAACCTTCAGGCCGGCGGCCGGGCGACCCGGCTGGATCCCAAGACCGGCGAGCGGATATTCCTCGACGAGAAGGAGCGGGAGGTCGAATTGGCCGATGCCCGACGCTCCGCCGACTCGTGGTGCAAGCCCCCTGCGCCGGCAGGCGCGTCAGCCAATCAACCAGGCTGACGCATATCCCGGGCGCAACGCATCAGCGCGCCCGACTCTTCAGAGCGCCGTCTGTTCGCATTCGCCCTGTCAGGCGCGTCGGCGTGCCGGACTCGTACGTTTGCCAGTGGCTGCCGACGCCCGACTCGACTGCACTCGCTCGCGCCGCACTTCCTTCACGTCAGCAGTGATCGGCCGGTGTATCTCGACTCGGTCGCGATCGCGGAGACGGTGATCCAGTTCGACAGCCCTGCCCCACACACCGACCTGCGCAGTCTTCGGATCTAGATCCGGGTGCTGTTCGAGCAGGCCGGACCGCCGGATCGCCTGCGCGACCGTCGTTCCCTCATCGACGGTCAGGGCGATGAGGGTCTGCCGTTGCGGCAGCGCGTAAACCACTTCAACTCGAAAATCACTCATTGTTTACCGTAGACCTGTTCGGCCCGCTTCACGAACGCATCGACGAAGGTGTTCGCTATGTGATTGAACACCGGTGAAAGCAACTTCTCAAGGATCCGGCTCGCAAACTCATAATGGAGACGGAACTCGATCTTGCAAGCCGCCTGACCCAGGGCCTTGAATCGCCAGGACCCGTCAAGTTGCCGAAACGGCCCTTCGACCAGCTTCACGTCGATCGACTCCGGTTCGACCCGGGTGTTTTCCGTCGTGAAACTCTGCTGAATCCGGTGGTAGTCGATCACGACCGTCGCGCGGAGCTTTGCCGCACCACGGTCAGCGACCGAACTGCCACCACACCATGGCAGGAACGCCGGGTAATCCTCTACCTGGTCGACCAGCCTGAACATCTGTTCCGGTGTGAACTGAACAAGGACCGACTTTTCAACCAATGCCATCTAGCCGATCCGTGACTTGTAAATGCAGGTCGCGCACGCCGACGGACGCGCATCCTGACCGCGCTTCGGTGCGCCTCGGACCCGGCCTTGCGCCCGTCCGCTCGCGTGCTGTTTCCTTCGCGTAACGACCCGCACTGTGTTGGTGCGACCGTGGATGTCATGCTGCAACATCAAGAAGCGCGGAGTACCCCGCGCAAAAGCTCGTAGAATAACGGGTTTCCGCGATTTTCTCACCCCCTTTCGATGTGCCCCGTGCATCTTCGGGCGCCATTGCGGTGCCCGGAGCAGCTTCCGGACAGCCTCCGACCTCGATTCCCGCACCGCAACACTTCCGGACCTGACATGCGCCTGGCAGAAAACCGCAAAGCCTCCCACGACTACTTCATCGAAGAACGTCATGAGGCCGGCCTCTCCCTGATGGGCTGGGAAGTGAAAGCGATCCGTGCCGGTCGGTCGCAGCTCAAGGAAGCGTACGTGGTGGTGCGTAACGGCGAGGTGTTCCTGATCGGCTGTCATATCAGCCCGCTGACATCGGCGTCGACCCATGTCACGCCGGACCCGACGCGCACCCGCAAGCTGCTGCTGCATGCAGAGGAGATCGCCACCCTGATCGGCAAGGTCGAACGGGCTGGCTACACCCTGGTGCCGCTGGACCTGCACCTGACGCGCGGTCGGGTGAAGCTCGCGGTCGGGCTGGCCAAGGGCAAGAAACAGCACGACAAGCGCGCCAGCGAGAAAGACCGGGAGTGGGAGCGGCAGAAGCAGCGCCTGATGCGGGTGTGAATGTGCCGCATGGCGCAGCGTCCTGTACGCCCCAGGACCGTCTGCGTTAAGGTATCCGTCCATGGTCCGTACACTGCTCTTCCTCAACATCGCCGGGTTCTGTGCGCAGACCTTCTACGGCGATTTCCTGCTCTACTGGTTCGGGCTCTGGCCGCCCGGTCCGGATACACAGCCTCACTTCATGTTCTGGCAGCTGGTGTCCTACAGCTTCCTGCACGGTGGCATCTTGCACCTGGGCGTTAACATGCTGGCCCTGTGGATGTTCGGCCGGGACGTGGAACGGGTGCTTGGCAGCCGCCGCTTCCTGCAGTATTACCTCGGGTGCGTGGTGTCGGCAGCGCTGCTGCAGTTGCTGGTCGCCTATGTCAGCGCGATGCCCTACCCGACGGTGGGGGCCTCCGGCGGCGTGTTCGGCTTGCTGCTCGCGTATGGCCTGTTCTTCCCGTACCGGAAACTGATGCTGCTGTTCCCGCCGATCCCCATGCCCGCCTGGCTGTTCGTGTCGCTGTACGCAGCGCTCGAGTTGGTGTTGGGGGTCACCGGCTCGCAGGCCGGTGTCGCGCACTTCGCGCACCTGGGTGGAATGCTGGGCGGGTACCTGCTGCTGCAACTCGGGTCGAGGCGACCGCGCGAGTAGTCCGGCGAAGCGCCGGCCGGCCCGGTGCCTGCCGGGAGCCCTCGGCACCGATCGGCACATGGCTGGCAGTACATGGATTCCGAAGTGGTATCGTCAGCCGACTCATGCGGCGCGGCGCGCCGCACCACCAGGAGAGCGATCTTGTCCGAGCCCACGCCGATACGGCACCGCCTGCTGCAGCCCCTTGCAATCACCGTCCTGGTCGGCGTCCTCGCGGGCACCGGGCTGTCGGTTGCGCAAGCGCAGAAGTACCCTGAAAAGCCGATCCGGCTGGTTGTGCCATTCGCTCCCGGCGGCGGTGCCGACATCTTCGGCCGACTGGTCGCACAGCGGCTGAGCGAGACGCTGGGCACCATGATCGTCGAAAACCGGCCGGGCGCCGGCAGCACGGTCGGCATCGAGTTCGTTGCCCGCGCCCCCGCCGATGGCTACACGCTGCTGCTGTCGTCCGCAGCCTTCAGCGCTGCGGCGGCGCTGTATCCGAAGCTCGGCTACGACCCGGTGAAGGATTTCGCGCCGATCTCGGTGGTCACCACCGTACCGCTGGTCGTCGTCGCCCACCCATCGCTGCCGGTGAAGACGGTGCTCGACCTGGTCCGGCTGGCGAAGGCCAAGCCGGGCGAACTGCTCTACTCGACCGCGGGGCCGGGCAGCCTGATCCACCTCGCCGGGGAGTCGTTCATGTCGGTCACCCAGACACGGTTGACCCAGGTACCGTACAAGGGCGGCGGCCAGGCGATGACCGGCGTGCTTACCGGCGAGACGCAAGTGATGTTCGCCACCATCGAGACGGTGATGGCGCAGATCCGTGCCGGAAAGCTGCGCGCCGTTGCAATGACCACGGCGGAGCGCTCGCCCGCGCTTCCGAACGTGCAGACCGTCGGCGAACAGGGGCTGAAGGGCTACGAGGCGCAGGGCTGGTTTGCGCTGTTCGCACCAGCGGGCACCTCGACCGACATCGTCGGCCGAATCCAGGCGGAGGTAGCCCGCGCGATGAAGGTGCCTGAGTTCCGCGAGAGATTCCTGAGCGAAGGGGCGGTACCGGTCGGCGGCACGCCCGCGCAGCTCGACAAGCTCGTGCGCGGCGAGATCGCCATGTGGGCGCGCCTGGTCAGGGAAGCAAAGATCAAGGTGGACTGACCATGAGCACGACGGTAGACCGGCTGGCCGCCCACGCTGCGCACACCCACTGGCGCGATCTGCCTGCGGCAGTCCAGCACCAGGCGCGGCTGGTGCTTCTCGACACCGTCGGCGTGATGCTCGCAGGCTCGCTGCAGCCCGAGGTGGCGCTGCTGCGCGACGCGCTGCGCGTGCACGGGACAGCCGACTGCGACGCGACGCTGGTCTGCGCGCCGCCGGTCCGTGCAGACATGCGTACCGCCGCCCTGCTCAACGGTATCGCCGGGCGCTCGGTCGAGCTGTGCGAAGGGCATCGATTCGTCTCCTGTCAGGCCGGGGTGCAGGTGCTTCCCGCGGTGCTGGCGGTGGGCGAGCGCATGCGCTCGCCCGGCACCGAACTCCTGACAGCGCTGGTGGTCGGTTACGACATCGGGGTTCGCCTGGGCGCGGGCCTGGCGGCACGCCCGCGCGCGCACCAGAACGGCCAGACCGCGATGCTGGGCGCGATCGCGGCCGGCGCACGGCTGCGTGGCTTCGACGCCGCCGGCATCGCGTCTGCGCTGCGAATCGGCGCACCGCTGGTCCTCGTGCCCTCCTATTCCCATACCGTCGCCGGTGCCACGGCGCTGAACGTCGCCGGCGGCATGAGCGGCTTCAACGGCGCGCTGGTGGCAGACCTGGTCGCTGCCGGCTTCACCGGACGCGCAGATGCGGTCGACGAAGCCCTTGCCCAACTGGTCGGGGACGGGTTCGACCCGGCCCCGGTAACCGAGGAACTAGGCTCGCAATGGGAGATCGCGCGCAACCATTTCCGTCTGCGCGCCTGCTGCAATCCGATCTACTCGGCGCTCGATGCCCTCGAGGCAGCGCTGGCGGGACTCGCCCCGACGCCGGAACAGGTCGAACGCATCGATGTCGAGACCTATGCATTCGCCGCAGTGATGAACGATCCGGCCCCGGCGAACTACTTCGCGTCCAAGTACTCGCTGCCGCATGCCGCCGCCGCGCTGGTACTGCTCGGACATGCGGGCTACCAGGCGTTCACGGCAGACAAGGTCGACGATCCGTCATTCGCGGCACTGCGCCGGAAGGTGCACATCCGCGAGGATCCTGCATTCAGCGCCCAGGTGCCCCGCCTGAAGCCTGCTCGTGTCACGCTGACCCTGACCGATGGGCGCAGAAGCACCCATGTCATCGAGAGCGCGCGCGGCGATTTCCAGAATCCGCACCCGGAATCGGCCCTGCGCGCGAAGTTCCGCGAACTCGCCGGGCTCGTGCTGTCGGACGACGGCGTGGCACGGCTCGAGGCGGCGATCGACCGCGCCCACGAATGGCACGACGTCGATGATCTGTACTCGGTGATCAGGACCTGCGGCGCGCGCTGAAGGGCCTTCAGCGGGCCGCAGCCGCGTGGCGGGCCTGCTCGCGGGCGACATCGTCGTCCAGCACCTCGAGCAGCGTCGAGATCCACTGCGCGGGGATCGCCTCCCCGATGAACACGATGCGCGTGCGCCGGTCGGCCGAAGGCCAGCGGTCGAGCCACTGCGGCGGATGGAACACATGCTGCACGCCGTGCAGCACGGCCGGCCCCTCCGGTCGTTCCACCACGCCGATAAGGCCCTTGACGCGCAGCAGCCGGTCGCCGCAGTGTTCCATCAGCCCTTCGAGGAACAGGGCCAGCGTCAGCGCATGCAGCGGCCTCTCGCGCAGCAGGCACCAGGAGGCGATGCGTGGATCGTGGACCGCGGCGGGGTCGATGGCTGCAAGGCCGGCGATCGAGGCCCGGGCGCTACCCTCGACAGGCAGGTAGCCGGCGATCGAACCAGTGCCCCTGGCAGGCTCGTTGAACAGGGTCGACGCCCCGATGGCCCCGTGGGCTACCGGCAATCGACGGGCGCCCGGGTTCAGCCGATGCAGTCGCGCATCCAGTGCCGGCGATACCGCAGTCAGGTCTGCCTTGGTCAGGAGGATCCGGTCGGCCACCGCAACCTGCCGTGCCGACTGTCTGTGGTGGTCGAGCGTCGCGAGGCCAAGCAGCGAATCGACGGTGGTGATCACCTCGCCGAGCACGTAAAGCCCTGCGAGTTCCGGATCGACCATCAGTGCCTGCAGGATGGCGGCCGGATCCGCGAGCCCGGACGTCTCGATCAGTACCTGTTCGAACCCCGGCAGTGTACCGGTGGCGCGTCGCCGGGCCATATCGCGCAAGGTCATCACCAGGTCGCTGCGTACCTTGCAGCACAGGCAGCCGGTGGTCAGTTCGATGAAATTCTCGTCGCTCGATTCGATCAGGTCGTGGTCGATCCCGATCTCGCCGAACTCGTTGATGATCACAGCGGTGCGCCCCATGGCCGGATCGCGCAGCAGATGGCGCAGCAGGGTCGTCTTGCCGCTGCCGAGGAAGCCGGTGATCACCGAGACGGGCGTCGCCGCTGCGCCGACGGTCACTGCAACGCTCCCGACCCGTCACTCATGTCGATCTCGCCACCGATACGTGCACCCGTGCCTACGCGCACCTTGGCAGCAGGCGGTACGCCAAGTGCTTCGCGCAGGCTGCGCAGCAGCCCGAGCGTCGACGCGCACGGTTTGCGCCTCGTCACGGGCAGGTCGACGCACGCCCCGGGCGCGTGCCACAGCAACCACCATCGGAACGGTTCCTCGTGCGGAGCCGCCTCGGCCACCACGATCGAAGTGCCGTCCGGAAGCGACAGCCGGGCCCGCAGCGATGCACCCGAATCTTGCGCGGGCGGGCCGCCCCCCTCCGGCGTCGACTGCAGCACAGCTTCGACCTGCCAGAGTTCGATGCTGGCACGCAGCAGCGCCTCGAGCTGTCCCGTCGTCATGGTGCCGGACGCGCGCCGCTGTGTCAGCGCGTGCCGTGCAGGCCGGCTCCGGCCAGCAGGGACGGATCAAGCCTGCGCGCGAGGAACCGACCATCGCCGAGTTCCGCTGTGAACCGACCCTCCTCGACGACCACCTTGCCGCGCGCGACGGTCAGCACCGGCCAGGCATGGACTTCGTGCCCTTCCCATGGTGTGTAGTCCGATTCGTGCAGGAACTCGGCGCGTACCGTGCGGCGCAGCGCGGGGTCGAGCACGGCGATGTCCGCATCGCTGCCGGGCGCCAGCGCCCCCTTGCGCGGATACAGGCCCATCAGCTTCGCGGCATTGGTCGATGTGAGGTCGACGAACTTCTCCAGCGACCAGCCGCGCTTGCCGACCATCTCGGTGTACATCACCGCCAGGCGGGGTTCGACGCCGGAGTTTCCGCCGGTGGTGTCGTCGAACCGGCTGCCCTGAACCTTGGTCGCCAGCGAACAGCAGAGCTCGTCGGTGGCCACGGTCTGCAGCGAGCCGTCGGCTGCGCCCTTCCAGAGTGCCTGCTGGTCGGCCTGCGACTTCAGCGACGGATAGGTGTGGTACATCTGGCCGTTCGGACGCAGGTAGTCGTCGGCGTTGAACATCATGTACTGGTGAAGGGTCTCGCCGTACACCGGGCTGCCCTTGGCGCGAGCCTCGCGGATCGCCTCGACACCCGTGGCCGCACTCACGTGCATGAAGTAGATCGCGGCCTTGCCCGGCACGCTCTCCGCGAGCCGGATCACGCGCCGGAAGGACAAGTCCTCGGACAACGTGTTGTGCACCTCCGGCAGGTAGCGGAAGTGGGTACGGCCTTCCCTGATCAGCTTCTCGTACATGTGCATGACGATGTCGTTGTCCTCGCCGTGCATCACGCACATGCCGCCTTCCTTCGCTACGACCTGGAACACCTCCCAGATGTCACCGAAGTCGACCATGCGCCCCTTGCGACTGGGGGTGATGTCGGTGGTGAAGATCTTGATCGTCGGGTAGCCGGCGCGGATCGCCTCGGCGATCTGGCCGAACAGTTCGGGCGGCAGTTGGCCTTCGACCATCAGGTGGTAGCTGTAGTCGCAGTAGCACTTGCCGATCCAGTCCTGGTCGCGCCGCGCGATCGCCTGAGGCAGGGTATTGCCGTGGGTCCAGCGCACGAAATCGATGAGCGTGGTGGTTCCGCCATGCAGCGCGGCCCGACTCACGGTCTCCGGTGGATCGGAGAATCCGGCCGTGCCGTCCGGGTTAGGCACATGCCACAGACAATGCACGTGCGGATCGACGCCACCGGGCATCACGATGCGCTCGCCGGCGTCGATCAGCCGGCGGGTGCTGGCGGCGTCGTACGTTCCCGCGCTGGCCACGGCGACGATCTGCTCGCCCTGGATCGCCACGTCGAATGCACCGGCACCCATCGGCGTGACGACTCTCCGTCCCCTGATCACCAGGTCGAGCATCGCATCTGTCCCCTTGTCGTTGTTGTCTGCCGAGCCCTACTCGCTCTTGATGCCGGCGGCCTTGATCACCTTGCCCAGGCGCTCGATCTGCGACCGGATGAAGCGGTCGAACTCCTCCGGGGTGCTCGCTTTCGGGTCGGTGCCCAGGTTCTGCAGCCGCTCGCGTACGTCGGGCAGCTGTACGATACGCGCCACTTCCTTCGAGACCTGGTTGATGACCGCGCGCGGCGCCTTCGCATTGCCGAGCAATCCGAACCACTGGTCGAACTCGTGCCCCGGCAGCCCCTCGCCCACCGTCGGCAGGTTCGGGAACATCGGCGAGCGCTTCGGCGTGCTGACGCCCAGCGCCACCACCCGGCCGTCGCGGATGAACGGCGCAGCCACGCCCAGCGACAGCCAGGTGAAGCCGATGCGCCCGCTCATCACGTCGTTCATCGCCTCCAGCGGTCCCTTGTAGGGAATGTACGGCGCGTTGATGCCGGCCTCGAGGTTGAACATCTCGCCGTTGATGTGCGCGCCACTGCCAACGCCGGCGGAACCGTAGCTGATCTGTCCAGGCTTTGCCTTCGCCGCGGCGATCAGCTCCTTTACCGACTTCACCCCGAGTTCACGGCTCGCCGCGAGCACATGCGCGCCCGTGACAACCTGCGAGATGCCCGCGAAGTCGCGTACCGTGTCGTACGGCAGCTTCGGGAACAGCGTGGCGCTGATCGCATGCTGCGCCGACACCATCAGCATCGTATGGCCGTCAGGGTTGGCGTTGATCATGGTCTGCGACGCCACAACGCCGCCGCCGCTCGGGCGGTTGTCGACCACCACCTGCTGCCCCCAGGTGTCGGTCATCTTCTGGCCCACGGTGCGCGCGAGAATATCGGTAAGGCTGCCGGGCGCGAAGCCGACGAGCATCCGCATCGGCTGCATGGGGAACCGTGCAGCCTCGGCCGCCAATGCATTTCCAGCACCCGTACACAGCGCGACCGGAAGCCCGAGGCGCAACAGCCCGTTCAGGATCGCAGCGGGAAAACCGATCGAGTGCGTACAGGACATGGTCAGTGGTTCCGGATCAGGTTGGGGCGGTCGGGTGATGCGCTCGCGCGGCTCCCAGTGTAGCGCCACCGGCTGGCGGCGGCTCAGCTCACTGCAGCGGGATCTCGATGCCAATGCCGCGCTTCGCGGCCTGGTCAAGCAGCACCGCGGCAACCGCGAGATCCTCCAGCCCGAGGCCCTGCGATTCGAACAAGGTGATTTCTTCGGCCGAACTGCGGCCCGGCTGGCGTCCACCAACCACGTCCGACAACGACATCACACGTCCCCAGTCGAGGCCGGGGGTGGCGATCAGGTCGCCGCTCTCGATCCGCGCGACCTCCACATCGTCGGCAACGATGCGGTCAGCCCGCTGCACGGCCAGCGCATCGAGTTCGCGCTTCTCGGCGAAGTTCGAGCCTGCGGCATTCACATGTACGCCGGGCGAAAGCCATGTCCCGTCGAACAACGGCACCTTCGACCCGGTGATGGTGGTGACCACGTCCGCTTCGCGAACAGCCGCTTCGATGTCCGCAGCCACGACTAGCCCGGGAGCGCCAACGCCAAGGACTGCAGCCATGTCGGAGATGAACGACGCCACCCGTTCCGGAGAGCGCCCGATCACGTTCACCCGCTCGAGCGACGGCAGCACCCGACACACTGCCTCCAGCTGGGCGCGGGCCTGCCATCCGGCGCCGAACAGCGTCATCACACGGCTGTCGGGACGCGCCATGAAGCGGGTCGCCACGCCGCTGGCCGCACCGGTACGGATCTGCGCCAGCAGTTCCGCCTCGAGCACCCCGACCAGCGCACCGGTCGATATCCGCCAGCACAGCACCTGGAAACTAGAGCCGACAGTGATGTCCTGGCGCACGATCGGGTACACCTTCATCGCCATCAGGTCGAGTGCATTCGAGATCGCACCCATCGCGTTCACGGTCACGCCCTTCAGGGCACCGCGGTGCCGAGCCACGTTCACCGCATCGCCGGTCGAGACATCGCGGAACGACTGCTCCACCGCCGGCAGCGCATCCGCCATGGTCAGCAGTTCGCGCACATGGACTTCCTTCAGCAGCGTGGCCATCGGGCTCCTCGTCTCTTTTCAAACCAGGCCGGAGGATATCGAAAAACGGCGGTGCTGAAAGTGACACCCTGCCCGAGGCTCGATGTGGCGGGCATGAACACCGCCAGCAAGGACTTCTGGCCCTCGATTCCGGACCGCATCCGCTTGCGAATTGACCAGGATCGGACCCAGAGCGTCGCAAGTCCGCTTTCACGCCTTTTGATCAGAAAGGCGCAGGTGGGGTGGCTGATGGCGCCACAAGCTTACCGTGTAACAGGTGTGTCAGCAGCGCGGAGGCGCGGCATGAAGGCGCACGACGCATTCCTGCGCCATCTGCTCGGCGCAGTTGACCGCGCGACGGTCTGGACGGTGCTCGCCGTGGTGCTGTCCGCCGTGACATGGACCGCAGCCTGGGAGCGCGGCCTGGGCTTGCCCGCCCTGGACGGCTGGCGTGTGCTCGGCCTCGCCCTGCTCGGGCGGGAGACCGACCGCACGGCGCTGACGTTGCTTGTGCTGTGCGCCCTAGTCGGCGTCATGGGCGCTTCCGTGGCGGGCGGTTGGCCGTTCGGTCGCTGGCAGCGCCGGGCAGAACTCGATGTGATGCGCCTGCGCGGCGCCCGGTGGGAGAACGACCGATGAGGCAAGCGGCCTGGGAGCGCTTCTTCTCGTGGCTAGCACCAGGGCGCAACCCCGAGCCCATGTCCGGCGGACATCGGCTCCCGCCCCTCGGCGGCCAGCCCTGGCCCGCCGAGCTGGAAACCCTGCACCTGCTGACGGCCGGCACTACAGGCGCCGGCAAATCGACGCTCATCGAAAAACTACTTGACGGCGTTCGAGCACGCGATGAACGCGCCATCGTTTGCGACCCGAATGGCGGGTACCTGCGCCACTTTGCGCGGGACGGCGACCGGCGTTTGAACCCGTTCGACGCCCGCAGCGAAGGGTGGACCGTCTTCAATGAGATGCGCGCGGATTTCGATGCCGACCGCCTGGCCGCCAGCATCGTCCCGGCTGGGCATGGCGAGTCGGCGCCCTGGCATCACTATGCGCAGGTTCTGCTCGCGGAAGTGCTGCGAGCGCTGGTGCGCAGCGGCGAGATTACGACCGAGCGCCTGCTGCACTGGTGCACCAGCGCATCGGCCCGCGAACTGGGCGCGCTGCTGGCGGGCACGGCAGCGGCGGGGCTGCTTGATGAAGGGGCTGACAAGGCGCTTGCCAGCATGAGGTTCGTTCTGACCGCGCACCTGTCGCCGCACCGATTCATCAAGGCCGGCGGCTTCAGCCTGCGCGACTGGCTGGAGCGCGAGGATGGGAGCTTCTTCCTGACCTGGCGCGCGGACATGCAAGCCGCGCTCGCGCCGCTGCTGGCGAGCTGGGCTGACATCGTGACCAATGCCGTGCTCATGCTGCCGCTCGACCCCACGCGGCGCGTGTGGTTGGTGCTGGACGAGTTGGCCGCGCTCGGCAAGTTGAATGGCCTGGAGGCCGGGCTGACCCTAGGCCGCAAACACGGCTTGTGCGTGGTGGCGGGCTTGCAGAGCACGGCCCAACTTGACCGGCTGTATGGCCGAGAGTCGGCTGGCTTGTGCCCATCGCCCAGGCGGAAGCCATCAGGCTGCCGTTGTCCAGGGCTGCGAGAAAGGATCGGGCGAGGCTCCAGTCGAATTCATGTTCATTCATTTTCGAATGATCGGTATCCTCGTTCGTGCATTCTCTCAGCAGCTGTCCGCCCCGACAATCCGAGTCAACGTCCAGATCAATGGAGATCACCATGCATCGACGCGACGTATTGCGGCTGGCAGGCGGCGGCTTCATCGCCGCAGCCGTGCCGACACTGGTCGGCTGTGACACCACCCTGCCGGATGCAGCAGTGGCCGCCTGGCGGGGCCCAGGCGCCGAAGCGGATCCGCGGCGATGGATCCTGGCCCACGCGATCCTCGCGCCACATTCGCACAATCTGCAGTCGTGGCTGGTCGACCTGCGCGAGCCTGACACGGTGGTGCTTCGCCTGGACCTGCAGCGCCTGCTGCCCGATACCGACCCTCGCTCGCGCCAGATGGTAATGAGCCAGGGCACCTTCCTGGAGTTGCTGGACCTCGCGGCCCGGGAACGTGGCCTGCGCGCCGAGATCGTGCCCTTCCCCGACGGGCCGTTCGAAGATCGCCGCCCCGACCACCGGCCGACAGCCCGGGTGCGCCTGGTGCCCGACGCCTCGCTGGAGCCCGATCCGCTATTTCGCCAGGTGTTCGCCCGTCGCACCAACCGCGCGGCCTACGATGGGCGCGCCCCATCGGCTGAGGCACTCACGGCGATGCGGGCAGCGGCAGCCGGCCTGCCCGTCACGGTAGGATTCAGCGATGCCGGCAGGGCCGACGCACACCGCCGGATTGCCGCCGACGCCTGGCGCATCGAGCTGACCACGCCGCGTGTGCTGCTGGAGACCTACCGGTGGCTGCGTATCGGTCCGGAGGAGATCAAGCGGCACCGCGACGGCCTGTCCCTGAACGACCCGATGGTGCGCGCGCTGACCGCCGCCGGCCTGTTCGACCGGACGAAGCCGTCGGCCCCTGACAGCCGCGAGATTCGCGGACAGATCCGCGACTTCGAGCGGGCGTTGGCCTCGACGCCGTCATTCCACTGGATGACCAGCCGCGACAACACGCGCCTGACGCAACTGGCCGCCGGCCGTGCCTGGGTGCGGGTACAACTGGCGGCCACGGCGCACGGTGTGGCGATGCACCCCATGCAGCAGGCCTTGCAGGAGTACCCGGAACAGGCTCTGCCGTACGCGGCCATCCACCGGCTGGTCGGAGCGCCAGGCGAGACGGTACAGATGTGGGCGCGGGTCGGCTACGGGCCAGCGGTCGGACCGTCACCCCGGCGTGGCGTGGACGCGCACCTCACCACCGCCTGAAGCAGCCTGTGGTGCGCGCCCGGAACACATCTGCGCCATATCGATGCCACGGTGATGCCGATGGCGGGGATAAGCCCGGCGTTCTGCGTCCGACAACTCGGACACTCTGCCGAGATGTCTTGTCGCACCTATGCCAAGTCGCTGGACGGAGAACACAATGGCCACGAGATGGAGCGGCTGGAGGCTTCAATCGCCCAAGTTCAGTCCGACAGTGCACCCGGTGCGCTCTAGTCCCGGTAACTGGCCTGGCACATGCCAGCTGCAGTCGGACCCGCACGTGCCCACTCTGCAGTCGCCGGAATAGGCCGATCGGCGACATGTAGCTCGGCGCTCGATGTCCGCCCGACGGATCGTGTCTGCGGCCAACAAGGTCGGTCGCCGCGGCTCCCCTCCCCGGGCCGGCAGGCCTGGGCACAACCGTCCCCGGCGTCGTGCCGGCAGGACCGACCCGGATCCGTGCTCCGGCGGCCGAGTCCGAAGTCACGCCGGCGATCTCTTCGCCATGAAGGGGGTACAGCCATCAACCTCTTCATGCAGGACATGCCGCGCCTGTCGGTCGACATCGACGTGGTGTACCGACCGTGGCAGTCGCCGCGCGAGGACGCGCTCGAGGCAATCGAGGCAGAACTGGCCTCGATTTCAGGGCGCGTCGTCGCCCCTCGACCTGCCGACGCGACGCGCTCGCAAGAATAGCGACGAGGACACACGCCTACTCGTCGAGAACGACACGAGCCAGGTCAAGATCGAGGTGAGCGTCGTCTTCCGCGGCATGCTGCTCCTGGTCGAACGCAAGCCGCTGAACCCAAAGAGCCGCGACCTGTTCGGCTTCGAGTTCGAGGTGCCGACCCTCGCTCGCGACGAGTTGTATGCCGGAAAGCTCGTGGCAGCCCTCGATCGACAGCACCCACGCGATCTGTTTGACGTGTGGCAGCTCTACGAATCGGGAGGTCTGACCGACGGTCATGGTCGAGTGCTTCGTGCTCTACCTGGCCGGTCACAACCGTCCGCCGCACGAGGTCCTGTTCGGACGCGACAAGAACATCGTCCAAGACTAACAGCGTGCGTTCGCCGGCATGACGCAGTTGCCGTGCTCGCTGGACACGCTACTCGTCGCACGACAGCATATCTGACACGACCTGTCTCGTCGCCTCACGGCGCAGCACGGACGGTTCCTGGGCGGTCTCGTACGGACCGAGCCCGAGTGGGCGCTGGTGCAGTGTCCGCACGCGTCGCAGTTGCCTGCCCTGCGCTGGAAGCTCGCCAACCTGCAGACATTCAGGGAACGAAGACCTGCAGACTTCTCGGCCCACGCCGCAGCGCTTGCCCTCAGACTACAGCAGATCAATGGGCCGCTCCAATAGGCGCTCTGAAGGGCTGATGCGCAACGCACAGCCAGCCCGCCGCGAACACGACGCGCGGATGCTGAACAGCGGGACTCCGATCGGTCCGTCCCTGCCGGCACCATCGCCGCTGCCAGGGGCTTATTCACCCCGCTTCAAGAGCTCGTCCATTTGCGAATTTGGTCCAAATTTGGTCCAAATGTCGCCTATACCGCCTTAAGCACTTGATTATAAAGGAGCGAAGTGGGGTGGCTGATGGGACTCGAACCCACGACAACCGGAATCACAATCCGGGACTCTACCAGCTGAGCTACAGCCACCACTGACCAGACAACTTCGCGATTATAGCGAGCGTTCCGGTTCTGCGCGACTCCCGTGACTGACCGGGTTCGCGATGCGCGAATGGGGCGCTGGCGTGCCCGGCGCGACTCGAACGCGCAACCGCCGGCTTAGAAGGCCGGTGCTCTATCCGGTTGAGCTACGGGCACCCGCACCCGTATTCTACGCGAGTGGCCATCGTGCGCCCTGCGTGTTTGCTCGGTGCAGGCTGGATCAACGCTGCTCGGACGCTTGCGGGCGTGTTGACTTCATGCTATCAAACTCGTTTAGCTTTCCTACTGGTTGGCGTTGTCAGGCTTGGACGCGGCGTAACCGCCGCCTGGGCTGGCAGCTTCCTCGTGGCTCGCGGAGGGATCATGGCGGTCGATTTCCAGAACAAGGTTGCTCCTTACAAGCCCAAGAAGGACGAGGAGTACATGAATGCAAAACAGCTCGACCACTTCCGCAGGATCCTTGCGTCGGTGAAGAGCGAGCTGTCCCACGATATCGACCGCACCGTGCAGATGATGCAGGACGAAGCCACCATCTTCGCCGACCCGAACGACCGGGCCAGCCAGGAATCCGACATGGCACTTGAGCTGCGCAATCGCGACCGCGAGCGCAAGCTGATCAAGAAGATCGACGAGACCATCGCCCGCATCGATGCCGGCGAGTACGGCTACTGCGACAGCTGCGGTATCGAGATCGGTCTCAAGCGCCTGGAAGCGCGTCCAACTGCCACCCTGTGCATCGACTGCAAGACGCTGGACGAGATGCGCGAACGCCAGATCGCCAAGTAGGCGCCCGCCGTTGCAGGCATGAAAAAAGCCGGGCAACTGCCCGGCTTTTTTCTGGGTCGATGATTGCGATCAGGTCGCCGGCGCGTCCGCTGCAGCAGCCTTCATGCTCAGCCGCAACCGACCCTTCTCGTCGGCCTCGAGCACCTTGACCCGCACCGACTGACCTTCCTTCAGGTGGTCGGATACGTTGGCCACGCGCTCGTTGGCGATCTGGGAGATGTGCAGCAGGCCATCCTTGCCCGGCAGCACGCTGACGATCGCGCCAAAATCGAGCAGCTTGAGCACCGTGCCTTCGTAGATGCGGCCGACCTCGACGTCCGCAGTGATTTCCTCGATCCGCTTCTTGGCCAGGGCACTGCCCTCGGCCGAGACGCTGGCGATCGTGACCGTACCGTCTTCGCCGATATCGATAGAGGTGCCGGTCTCTTCGGTCAGCGCACGGATCACCGCCCCCCCCTTGCCGATCACATCGCGGATCTTCTCAGGCTTGATCTTCATCGTGATCATGCGCGGGGCGAAGTTCGAGATTTCCTCGCGCGCGGTCGACATCGAGCCGCGCATGGCCTCGAGGATGTGCATGCGTGCCTCGCGCGCCTGGTGAAGCGCGACGTTCATGATCTCCTTGGTGATACCGGTGATCTTGATGTCCATCTGCAGAGCGGTGATCCCCTGCTCTGTACCCGCCACCTTGAAATCCATGTCGCCGAGATGATCTTCGTCGCCAAGGATGTCGGTCAGGACCGCGAAGCGATTACCTTCCTTGATCAAGCCCATCGCGATGCCAGCTACGTGCGATTTGATCGGTACGCCGGCGTCCATCAGCGCCAGGCACCCGCCACAGACCGACGCCATCGAGCTGGAACCGTTCGACTCGGTGATCTCGGATACCACGCGGAACGAGTATGCAAACTCTTCCGGCGTCGGCAGCACGGCCAGCAGAGCGCGCTTTGCCAGACGCCCGTGACCGATCTCGCGGCGCTTCGGCGAACCCACGCGGCCAGTCTCGCCGGTCGCGTAAGGCGGCATGTTGTAGTTCATCATGAAGCGGTCGTGGTACTCGCCCTGCAGCGCGTCGATGATCTGTTCGTCGCGCGAGGTGCCGAGCGTGGCGACCACGAGTGCCTGCGTCTCGCCGCGGGTGAACAGCGCCGAGCCGTGGGCACGCGGCAGCAGGCCGGTGCGGATGTTGATCGGACGCACGGTACGCGTGTCGCGGCCGTCGATGCGAGGCTCTCCGGACAGAACCTGGTTGCGCACGATGCCCGATTCGATGTCGCCGAAGATGCCCTTGAGGGTCTGCGAAGACGGCGCATCGGCACCTTCGGACAGCGCGGCGATGGTCTTGTCGCGGATCGAGTACACCAGCTTCGAGCGGGTCTGCTTCTCGCGGATCGCGTATGCGGCGCGCAGGTCCGCTTCGACCATCCCGCGCATGCGCGCGACGAGCGCCTCGTCCTTGGCCGGCGGCGTCCAGTCCCACATTGGCTTGCCGACTTCGTCGGCCAGCTCGTTGATCGCATCGATCACCAGCTGCATCTGCTGATGGCCGTAGACCACGGCGCCCAGCATCACGTCTTCGGACAGCTCGAGGGCTTCCGATTCGACCATCAGCACCGCCTGCGAGGTGCCGGCAACGACGAGGTTCAGCTGCGAGGTCTTGAGTTCGGTCAGCGTCGGGTTCAGCAGGTATTCACCGTTGGCATAGCCGACGCGGGCGGCGCCGATCGGCCCTTCGAACGGAATGCCCGAGATTGCGAGCGCAGCCGAGGTGCCGATCATCGACAGGATGTCGGAGTCGACTTCGCTGTTCGACGACATCACGGTTGCGACGACCTGGACTTCGTTGAAGAAGCCTTCAGGAAAGAGCGGGCGGATCGGACGGTCGATCAGGCGAGAAGTCAGGATTTCCTTCTCGGACGGCCGGCCCTCGCGCTTGAAAAAGCCGCCCGGGATCTTGCCAGCAGCGTAGGTGCGTTCCTGGTAGTCGACGGTGAGCGGGAAGAAGTCCTTGCCCGGATCGGCCTGCCGCTTGCCCACGACGGTGACCAGCACCACCGTGTCGTCCATGTTCACCATCACGGCGCCATCGGCCTGGCGGGCGATCTCGCCGGTTTCGAGGGTCAGCGTATGCCGGCCCCACTGCAGGGTTTTGCGCACTGGATTCAAGGTCGACCTTTCGAACTCAGTTAAGGCTCATCATCGATGAGCAGGGAGTTGGGGGATGCGGGAAGAGGTCATCCACGCCCTGACTGCAGCTCGTTCCAGGCGACCTCCGGCGTGGCTTTCGAAGTGTTCGCCGACCGCTGCCACCGGCAACGATCGCGAAGCACCGGCGAAGACGCACACGCCCCGACACGGCCGCAGGCATCGCGTGCGGCCATCAGGGTCTCTACTTGCGCAGCCCGAGGCGTTCGATCAGGCCGCGGTAGCGGGCGAGATCGCGATCCTTCAGGTAATCCAGCAACTTGCGCCGCTTGCTGACCATCTTCAGCAGGCCGCGGCGCGAGTGGTGGTCTTTCATGTTCTTCTGGAAGTGGGAAGTCAGGTCGTTGATGCGCGCGGTGAGCAGCGCAACCTGCACTTCCGACGAACCGGTGTCGGCAGTACCACGCTGGTACTCCTTGACGACAACGGCCTTCTGTTCTGCGGTTTGAGCCATGGAGATGAAAAGCCCCGATGTGTTGAGTTGAATAGAAAAGCCCCGGATTTTACTTTGAAATCAGGGGGACACTCAAGCCCTTTCGCCCAGCGGCGGGCGGATTGCGTCGTTTTCGCCGCCAGCCGGCAACGCAGCGTGGGCAATCAGCCTCATCGGTCGCACGCGCGCGGCCCCATCGGGCCCCGGCTCGACCGCTCCCACCCCGAGGAAGGCCCTGTCCGAATCGGCCGCGCCGCGCAGGCCTGGCAGGCTCGAAGGACCGTACAGTCGCACGAGGACGGGCGGGTCGCCGTCGGCCGGCAGCGCGGCCGATGCCGCCGGACAAGGCTGAAGCGCGCGCCCCTGCAGCAGCCCCAGCGCATCGCTTGTGCACAGCGTGACTGCCGGCAACGATTCGACGAGGGTATCGGCCGGGCGCAGGTATTGCGGTCGCTGCGGCGATTCCGCCGCCTCGAGGGCAGCCAGCGTTACCGACGACCCGAGAGTGAACTGACCCACAGTTGTGCGCCGCAGCGCAATCAGGTGTGCGACCGTTCCGAGCCGCTCCGCGATCTGCTCGGCCAGCGTGCGGACATAGGTCCCCTTGCTGCAGCTGACGCTGAAGGTCAGGCGCGGATTGTCCCATTCGACGAGGTCGAGTGCGTGGATCACGACCGCGCGAGGAGCACGCGCCACGTCTCCGCCGGCCCGGGCGATCGCATAGAGCGGCTGACCCTGGTGCTTGAGCGCGCTGTACATCGGCGGCACCTGTTCCAGCGGGCCCGTCAGAGAGGCCAGGGCGGCCACGACCTGGGCGGCAGTGGCGTCGACCGGCCGCTGCGCGACCACCTTGCCCTCCCGATCGCCGGTGTCCGTAGCCACGCCGAGCAGTGCCGTGGCCAGGTAGCCCTTGTCGGCGTCCAGCAATCCCTGGGAGAACTTGGTCGCGTCCCCGAGGCACACGGGCAGAAGTCCGGAGGCCATAGGATCGAGTGTGCCGGTGTGTCCTGCCTTGGCGGCGCTGAAGCTGCGTCGCGCACGCTGCAACGCCGCGTTCGAACTGAGCCCTTCGGGCTTGTCGAGCAGGACAACGCCGTCGACGTCGACGGTTGGAGCCCGGCGGCGCTGACCGCCAGCCTTGCCGGAGACCATGTTCAACCGCTCCCGATCAGGACTGCGACCCGGGCTCGTTGGCCTGGTCGATCAGCCGCGACAGCCTGACGCCTCGCTCGACCGACTCGTCATAGGTAAAATGCAGCTGCGGGACGCTGCGCAACAGGAGGCGGTGGCCCAGCTGCGCGCGCAGGAAACCGGCTGCTCGCTGCAAGCCTGCCAGCGTGTCGGCCTTGCACGCGTCCTCTTCATCGAGCACGGTGAAGAAGATCTTCGCGTGCGCAAGATCGCCGGTCACCTCGACGTCGGTGATCGTGACCAGCCCGATCTTCGGGTCGTCCACGTCGAGGCGAATCAGCCCGGACAGCTCGCGTTGCAACTGTTCGGAGACACGCCGCGCCCTTGGATTGGCTCGCCGCACTACAGGGAACGCTCGACTTCGACCACCTCGAACGCCTCGAGCTGGTCGCCGACCGCGATGTCGTTGTAGTTCTTCAAAGACAGGCCGCACTCGAAGCCGGCCTTGACTTCACGCACGTCGTCCTTGAAGCGCTTCAGCGAATCGAGTTCCCCGGTGTAGACCACGACGTTGTCGCGCAGCAGCCTGATCTGCGCGCCCCGCTTGACCAGGCCTTCGGTCACGTAGCAGCCGGCGACCACGCCGACCTTCGAAATGCGGAACACCTGGCGGATCTCCACCAGCCCGAGGATCGACTCCTTACGGTCGGGCGTCAGCATGCCCGACAGCGCAGCCTTCACCTCATCGACCACGTCATAGATGATGTCGTGGTAACGGACGTCGACGCCGGAACTCTCGATAAGCTTGCGCGCGGTGGCGTCTGCACGCGTGTTGAAGCCGATGACCACCGCCCGAGAGGCGAGCGCGAGGTTGACGTCAGACTCGGTGATCGCCCCGACCGCGCTGTGCACGATGGTTACCTTCACCTCGTCGGTGGACAGCTTGAGCAACGACTGCACCAGGGCCTCGACCGAACCCTGCACGTCCGCCTTGATGACCAGCGCGAGGGATTTCGCCGCGCCCTCGCCGACGTTGTCGAACAGGTTCTCGAGCTTGGCAGACTGCTGCTTCGCGAGCCGCACATCGCGAAACTTGCCCTGCCGGAACAGCGCGATCTCGCGTGCCCTGCGCTCGTCGGACAGCGCAACCACTTCCTCGCCGGCGCTCGGGATGTCGGACAGACCCTGAATCTCGACCGGGATCGATGGCCCCGCCTCCGCGACCTGCTTGCCGTTCTCGTCGAGCATCGCGCGCACCTTGCCGAACGAGGTACCGGCGAGGATCACGTCGCCGCGCTTGAGCGTACCCGACTGCACCAGCACGGTGGCGACCGGGCCGCGACCCTTGTCGAGCCGTGCCTCGATCACCAGGCCGCGTGCCGGTGCGACGCGCGGTGCCTTGAGCTCGAGGATCTCGACCTGAAGGAGCAGGCCTTCGAGCAACTTGTCGATGCCCTGCCCGGTCTTCGCGGACACTCCGATGAACTGCGTGTCGCCGCCCCAGTCTTCGGGCACGACGCCCTGGGCTGCAAGCTCTTGCTTGATGCGCTCGACATTTGCTTCCGGCTTGTCGATCTTGTTCATCGCGACCAGCAGCGGGACTTCTGCAGCCTTCGCATGGCGGACAGCCTCGACGGTCTGCGGCATCACGCCGTCGTCCGCGGCAACGACCAGCACGACGACGTCGGTGGCCTTGGCGCCACGCGCACGCATCGCGGTGAACGCCTCATGGCCCGGGGTATCGAGGAAGGTGATGATGCCCTGCGGCGTTTCGACGTGATAGGCGCCGATATGCTGGGTGATGCCTCCAGCCTCGCCGCTGGCGACGCGGGTGCGGCGAATGTAGTCGAGCAGCGACGTCTTGCCATGGTCGACGTGGCCCATTACCGTCACCACCGGGGCGCGCGGCTCCAGCACCACTTCGGCGTGCGGCTCGGTCACGACCAGGAACGCCTCCGGATCGTCCAGCTTGGCCGGCTTCGCGACATGGCCGAGTTCGCCTACCAGGATCATTGCAGTCTCCTGGTCGAGCACCTGGTTGATGGTCGCCATCGTGCCGAGCTTCATCAGGTGCTTGATCACCTCGGCCGCCTTGATCGACATCTTCTGCGCCAGCGCGCCGACGGTGATCGTCTCGGGAACCAGCACCTCATGCACGACCGGCTCGGGCGCGCTGTATCCACTGGAAGCGTCGTCGTCGCCACGGCCACGGCCACCCGGCCCGCGTCCGCCACGCCAACCATGGGCGCCCATCACGTCGCCGCGCGTCTTGATCGAACGGCGCCGGAGGTTCGGGTCTTGCCAGGGCGTGACTTCCTTCTTCTTGACGGTCTTCTTCTCGGCCTTCGCTGCCCGGTCTTCGGGCTTCACGATCGGCTTGTGCAGCGTGCCGGGCTGGGTCGGCGCCAGCTGTTCGGTGCCCGGCCTGGCGGTGGCCGCGGGCGCAGCGGCCGGCGCCGGGGCCGGCTGGGCGGCGGCGAGCGCCGCCGCCGCGGCTGCCTGCCGACGACGGGCTTCGGCTTCCTGCTTGGCCTTCAGTTCGGCCAGCTGGCGTGCAGCGAGGGCTTCGGCCCGCTTTGTCTCGGCTTCGCGCAGGGCCAGTTCAGCCGCGTCCAGGACCGGGCCCGGACGCTTGCGCACGACCGTCCGCGTCGGGGTCGCTGCCGCTGGCGCGGCGGACTCGGTGGCCGGGACGGGCGCCTCGGGTGTGATCGCCGCGTCTGCCATCGGCACAGGCACAGGTACGGACTCAGGCTCGGGCTCGGGCTCGGGCTCGGGCGAGGCAACCACGACGGGTTCTGGCTCCGGCTCCGGCATCGGCTCAGGTACCGGCGCAGCGACGACGACATCTTCGACGATCGCTTCCGGTACAGCCTCGGCGGCCGCCGGCAGGGCGGCGGCGGTGGCCTCTGCCGCAGGTACCGCCTCGTTCGCATCGCGCTTGACGAACACGCGCTTCTTGCGCACCTCGACCTGAATCGTGCGCGGGCGGCCGGTGGCATCGGCCTTCTTGATCTCGGTCGTCTGCTTGCGGGTCAGCGTGATCTTGCCCTTGCTCTCGTTAGCACCATGCGAACGGCGCAGGTAGTCGAGCAACTGGGTCTTGTCCTGTTCGGTCAGCGGGGCGTTCTCCGCGAGCGGCCGGCTGACGCCGGCGGCCTGCAACTGCTCGAGGAGCAGTGCTGGCTGCACGCCCAGCTCTTTCGCGAATTGGGATACGTTCATTTCTGCCATCTGATGCTCCGGTCGGCGGGATCATCCCGCCTGGTTTTGCGCACGGCCACCGTGTCCTGGCCGTCTGCCCGCAAGTTCTGTGTCTCTGTCGACTAGTTCGACTGCTGCGCGAACCACGGTGCCCGGGCAGCCATGATCAGCTGCTTCGCGCGGTCCGTATCCATCTCGGTGATCTCGACCAGGTCGTCTACGGCGAGGTCGGCCAGGTCGTCCTTCGTCTTGACGCCACTGCGCGCCAGTTGCCGTGCCGTTGCATTGTCCATGCCCTCGAGCGTCAACAGGTCCTCGACGTCATGGCCCACCTGTTCCTCGCTGGCGATCGCCTCGGTAAGCAGCGCATTGCGCGCACGCGTACGCAGCTCGTTCACGGTGTCATCGTCGAACGATTCGATCTCGAGCATCTCGGTGATCGGGACGTAGGCGATCTCTTCCAGCGTGCTGAAGCCCTCTTCCACCAGGATGTCGGCGACTTCCTGGTCGACATCGAGACGTTCCATGAACAGAGCGCGCACCGATGCGGTCTCCTGCTCTTTCTTGCGCTGCGACTCGTCAAGCGTCATGATGTTGAGCTGCCAGCTAGTCAGTTCGCTCGCCAGGCGCACGTTCTGTCCGCCACGTCCGATCGCCTGGGGCAGGTTCTCGCCGTCCACGACGATATCCATCGTGTGCTTCTCTTCGTCGACGACGATGCTGCTGACATCGGCCGGCGCCAGCGCATTGATCACGAATTGCGCGGGATCGGCCGACCACAGGATGATGTCCACGCGCTCGCCGGCCAGTTCGCCGGTGACTGCCTGCACGCGAGAACCACGCATGCCTACGCAGGTACCGATCGGGTCGATCCGCTGGTCGTTCGACTTGACCGCGATCTTCGCGCGCACGCCGGGATCGCGCGCGGCCGACCTGATCTCGAGCAGACCTTCCTCGATCTCCGGTACTTCGAGCTGGAACAGGCGGATCAGGAACTCGGGGGAGATCCGCGAGAGGATCAACTGCGGCCCGCGAACACCTCGGTCGATGCGCAGCAGGCATGCGCGCACGCGGTCACCGACACGCAGGTTCTCCTTCGGGATCATCTGGTCGCGCGGCAGCACCGCTTCGAGCCGTCCGGTCTCGATGATCGCGTTGCCCCGTTCGAGACGCTTGATCGCGCCCGAAACCAGATGTTCCTTGCGCGCGAGGAAGTCGCTCAGGATCTGCTCGCGCTCGGCGTCGCGAATCTTCTGCAGGATCACCTGCTTGGCTGCCTGCGCGCCGATGCGTCCGAAGTCGACCGGCTCGAGCGCCTCCTCGATGTAGTCGCCGACCTCGATGTCGGGCTGCTCTTCCTTCGCCTCGGAGAGCAGGTACTGCTGCTCCATGATCACTTCTTCGGTCTCTTCGGGCACGACGAGCCAGCGGCGGAAGGCACTGTAGTCGCCGCTCTCGCGATCGATCGAGACGCGCACGTCGACGTCTTCCTTGAAACGCTTCTTCGTGGCCGAGGCAAGCGCCATCTCGAGCGCAGTGAACACGATTTCGCGCTCGACATTCTTCTCGCGCGCCAGCGCATCGACCATCAGCAGGATATCGCGACTCATTTCTTTCCCTCCACTACAGCTTCGGAACGAGCCGGGCGCGATCGAGATTCGCGAACTCCAGCCTGACCGGTTGACCTTCGACGTCGAGCTCGAACGCAAGCTCGTCTGCCGCGCGAATCGCGCCGGAAAAATTGCGCCGCCCGGCGATCGGCGCCCGCATGGTGACCCTGACCTGCTCACCCGCAAAGCGCTGGAAATCGGCAACTTTCCTGAGCGGTCGGTCCAGGCCCGGCGACGACACTTCGAGCCGGTCGTAGTCGATCGACTCGACCGCGAACAGTTGCGTGAGGTGGCGGCTGACCCGTTCGCAATCCGCGAGGCCGATGCCTTCCGGCTTGTCGATGAACACCCGCAGCAACCGCGAGCGCCCCTGGCCGAACTCGAGGTCGACCAGTTCGTAGCCGAGCCCGCCAAGGGCAGTCTCGACTATGTGGGCAACGGAAGCAGTGACAGTCATCGTAGGGGCAACAGGATCGTTCGGAAAGTAACTAGCGGGCCGATCGGCAGGCCCGACCGGCCGGATGCGACGCAGCCACGAGCGGGCGCAGAACGACCGCCGCGGCGCGAGAAACCGGCGCACAAATGAAAAGTGGGCCGCAGCCCACATAACACACTGAATCCTAGCAGAAAAGCTGCGCCATTGAAATGCCTGCCGGCTGCGGCGGCGAGAATCGGTCGCCGCAGCCGGCTTGAATCAGCTGCCAGGCTCGATCCGCAGCGGAATGTAGATCGAGTTCTCGCCGCGACGCACCAGCAATGCGACGTTGCGGCCACGTTCGAACTGACCCATCAGCGCGTTGAACTGCTCGGCCGTCTTGATTTCAACATTGTTGATGGCGACCACCACGTCGCCGCGCCGGATTCCGGCCCTCGCCGCATTTCCCTGTGCCTCGTCGACGAGCACGCCGGCCGCCAGACGCAACTGCGCGCGCTGTTCCGGGGTCAGGTCGATCACGGCGAGCCCCTGCCGCGCCTGGACGCGCCCGGACACGTTGGGCGGCTGCGCCTGCGGCGCCTGACCCTGCGGTCCGGGCTGGCCCCGCTGCGGACCGCGCGCGGCGGCTCGCTCATCCGGCGTATCGGCCACCGTAACGAAGAGTTCGCGCGACTGCCCCTTGCGCCACACCTCGACCGGCACCTTGCTGCCGGGCCGCGTTGCCGCGACGATTCTCGGCAGATCGCCCGACGTATTGACCACCTTGCCATCGAACCGCAGGATGATGTCACTGGGCTCGATCCCGCCCGACTGGGCCGGCCCGCCCTTTTCGAGGGAATTCACGAGCGCACCCATGGGCTTCTTGAGCCCGAATGACTCGGCCAGTTCCCTGGTCACTTCCTGGATGACGACGCCGATCCGACCACGTGCAACACGCCCGGTGTTTCGCAACTGCGTGACGACCTCCATCGCCACGTCTATCGGGATCGCGAACGACAGGCCCATGAATCCGCCGGTACGGCTATATATCTGCGAGTTGATGCCGATCACCTCGCCACGTAGGTTGAACAGCGGCCCGCCAGAATTGCCGGGATTGATCGCGACATCGGTCTGGATGAAAGGTACGAAATTTTCCTGCGGCAGGGCCCTGCCCTTCGCGCTGACGATGCCCGCCGTCACGCTGTTGTCGAATCCGAACGGGGAACCGATCGCGACCACCCATTCACCGACCCGCAGACGGCTCGCATCGCCCAGTGCGACGCGCGGCAATCCGGTAGCGTCGATCTTCAGCAGCGCGATATCCGTTCGTCGATCCGCCCCGACCACCTTCGCCCGGAACTCCCGCTTGTCGGTCAGGCGTACCGTGATGTCCTCCGCGCCCTCGACCACATGTGCATTGGTCAGGATGAACCCGTCCGCACTGATGATGAAGCCGGAACCCAGCGAGCGCGACTCGAGGTCGCGCGGACCCGGGGCGCCCTGATTCGGCGGCAGAAATCGACGGAAGAACTCGAAGAACGGGTCATCTTCCGGGATGTTGGGCAGCTGCGGTAGCCCGCGTCCGCCGCTGCGCACGACCTGGGTCGTCGAGATGTTCACCACCGCACCGCCCTGCCGTTCGACGAGGTCGGCGAAATCGGGCAACACCACCTGGGCACGCGCCGGTTCGACCGGAAGCAGGAGGGACAGGGCCAGCAGCGCAGCAGTCAGGCAGGCATACGGACGACGGATCATTTGGCAACCATGGATGCGTGGAAAACAGCCCGGGACCGGGCAGGACAGCGGCGCTCGCTTCAGCCAGGCCGGCGCGCTGCGCGTGAACGGCGCGCATGGAACATAGGCGCCGAGACCGCCAAAAACAAGTCCGGCCGACCTGCCCGCGTCTTGCAACAGCGCAAGCCTCTTCAGCGCGAAGCGAGCGGACCGATGGAATCGGCCACCTTGCGCAGCGTGGCTGCAGGCACTTCACCGACGGTGATCACCGCCCGGTCTCCCGCAGCGCGGGTGATGACGCCGACCGCTCCCCGCTGACTGATGCCCTCATGGCCAGCCACGCGTGCCACGTCGGGATCGACAAATACGGAAAGCGTGGCGAGGCCATCGCTGTAGACGGACTGCATAACCGGGCGATCGTGCCCTGGCAACGTGCGCGATACCTGTATCACCTTGCGGAAGCCCGGCGGCAGCATCCGCGGCTCCGGGAAGGGCGCTGGAGCAGCATCGCCCCCTTTTGCCGGCAACTGGGCGAGCGGGCCCGCGCCTGGCTGCCGAGCTTCCTCGACAGAGCTGTTCTCGACTGTCCAGCCCGCATAGCCGGTGCGCCGGCTGGGCATCGCATGGCGGGGGCTCAGACGCTCGCCCACCGACAGTTCGGTGAAAACAAACTGCTCGATGATGTCCCCGCGCTCGTCGATGACTCGTCGCTTCACCGGCAGGCCCGACTGCTGGTCGGCCCAGACCTCCTGCGTGTAGCGGCTGCCGTCCCTCGCGCGCAGCCGGATCACCTGGACCGCACGCCCCGCCGCGCGGTCGACCGGCCCCACCTCGATCGAGTAGTAGGCTGCCAAGGTCGACGGATCCTGTGGCAGGAAGTCGGGAAAGCTGCGGCCGGACACGCGCCGGTCGACCCGCACCGTCTTCGAATCGACGAAGAAGTAGTGGATCTCGTCACCGCGGCGCACCACTTCGCGGCGAGTACCGTCGAGCGACTCGATGCGCTCGGCATCGCCACTGGCGTTGCGCAGGCGCGTTACCCGCGCGGTCTCGGTGATGCCGGCACAGGTGTAGACATAGACACCGCTGTAGCTGGCAGTACGGGCGGCGGCAGAGGCACGCACGAGCCAGGCCTGCGCGTCGGTGGCTGGCGCGGCCGCAGCCGCCGGTGCCTGAAAGGGACCGGCCCCGAGCGTACCCAGCAGCAGCAGGGCACCCGCGTGCGCCAGCCGCCTGCGCTGACTGACAACGGGCGACACCGCCCCTGCCGCGCGCGCGGACAGGCGCCTCATCGCGCACCACCGGCCGTTGCGCCGGCGCCCGGTGCCGCCGGCGCATGCGCCGGCGGTCCCGCCACGAAGGCTGGTACCAGTTGCCGGTGCGCCATTGCATACTCGATGGCCACCGAGTCGCTCAGACCAGCGTCGATGAACGTCGAGGGGGGCACCCGCTCGTCGGGTGCCAGCCATGCGAACATGCCGGCTATCAGCAACGCGGCCAGGCCCGCCAGAGCCATCGTGCGCAGCCTTGGCAGCCTGGAACGCCATCGCGGCACGACGGATAACGGCTCCTGTTCGAGGCGTTCATGGAACTTCTCGATGAAGCGCGACGAGCCGACTGCGTTACCCTGAAGCGCATCGCGGATCACATGGAACGTTGCCCACGCATCGCGCAGTTCGTCCTGCCCCTCGAGCCTGCTGATGGTGGAGCGCACACGACGGCGTTCCAGTTCGCCGTCCATCAGGGCGGAGACGTCCTTCATTTCACCACCTCCGGTCCTTGTGGGTACCGAGCAAAGGCCGCAACTGATCGGCGATCGCCTCGCGCGCCCGGAATATCCGCGAGCGCACGGTGCCGATCGGGCAGTTCATGATTGCCGCGATCTCGTCGTAGCTCATGCCCTCGATCTCGCGCAGCATGATGGCCGAGCGCAATTCCTCTGGCAGCGCATCCATCGCTGCGTTCACCGTCTCGGCGACCTGCCGGCTCATCATTTCCTGCTCCGGCGTACTGCTGTCGCGCGCGAGTTCGTTCTCGCTCGCCGCCTCGGCATCCTCCGGGTCGATATCCACGGTCGCCGGGGCCTTGCGGCCCTGGGCGGTCAGGTAGTTCTTCGCGGTGTTGATGCCGATGCGGTAGAGCCATGTGTAGAAAGCGCTTTCGCCGCGAAACGTCGGGAGTGCGCGGTAGGCCTTGATGAACGCCTCCTGGGTGACGTCCTCGACCTCGGCCGGATCGCGCACCAGCCTTGACAACAGCCGTTGCAACTTGCGTTCGTACTTGTTCACCAGCAGTTCGAACGCCAGCTTGTCGCCGCGCTGCGCCCGCAACACCAACTGGTGATCGATCTCGCGGTCGCTCATCTACAGGCGCTCGCGCGGGTAGACGGGGTCCGGTGCCCCGCGGCAACGGAACACCCTGCCACCCTCCAACAGACAGCGAACGGGCCCAATTAGTTCAATCTGCCCGCAAATTGCGCCGCTGCAGGGCCGGCCCGGCCTGCCAGACCAGCCCGGCGCGCAGCCGCCGGAACGCTTCGGGCTCGCAGTTGTCGGACAGCAGCAGGCAGTCGCAGGGCAATCGCTGCCCGTCGAGCCGCAGCCGGATCACCGTCAGCCGGCTGCCCACCACTGTCGATGGCAGCAGCCAGGCCCCGCGCATCTGCCCGTCACGGCGTCTTGCCTGCACCCGGCCGTTCCCGGCCACTTCGAGTCCGACGATCGACTGCGGCAGCGCTACCCGCGCCAGCCGTGCCAGGTGCAGCACGGCGCTGGCGGCGATCGCGGCGTACAGCGCCACGGCGAGGCCAAGCGGTGCCTGCGCGACCATCACCGCTGCCGCCGCCGCAGCATGGCCACCGGCGATCACCATCGTGAGGCGTAACGACGCACCGACCGCGACCACCCAAGGCGCATCGAAGCCGCAAGCGCCCTCGCGCCCGTCGCACGCGGCCATGTCCGCCCGCCCGGCTGCGTGCGGCTGGTCGGTCGAGCGGGTCGTCGGACGGTCGGTCATCGTGCGGTATCGGTGCAGTATTGGCACGGGATTGGTGCACAGGGCACTTGAGGAGGAACGAACAGGGCGGGAGTCTATACGGCATCACCGACCGTTCAAAGTCGCGCCAACAGCCGGTCAGAGAACAATCATCGGCTGCGTATCGCACCAAAGGTTCCCCCCGCGACGGCCGCGCCCAGTGCCGATCAGTCCATCGCCTGTCCGCGCCGGGATGGGTGCGCCCGCGGTTATCATCCGCCCTCCGCACTGTCACAGGTGAGCCCGATGCCCCCGACCGCGAGTCAGCGATGACCGGAGCGCCCCCGCGCGCCGCCGACCGGGTCCTTCGCGGCGGGCGCGTGCTCACCCAGGATCCTGCGCGCCCGCTGGCCGAGGCGCTGGCGATCGAGGGCGACCGGCTGCTGGCGGTGGGCAGCAACGAAGCGATCACCCAGCACATCGGTCCCGGCACGCACGTCCACGAGTTGTCCGGGCGGACCGTGCTGCCCGGTCTCATCGACGGGCATGCCCACATGGACCGCGAGGGCCTCAAGCAGGTGTTCCCGTCGCTCGGGCCGGTGCGCTCGATCGCCGACATCCAGGAGCGGATCGCCACCCTGGCGCGCGCGCGCGCGCCGGGCGAGTGGATCGTCACCATGCCGATCGGTACTCCGCCAGCCTACTTCGATGCACCGGGCTGCCTGCGCGAAAACCGCTGGCCGACACGGCACGAACTCGACGAAGCGGCCCCAGACCATCCGGTGTTCATTCGTCCCATCTGGGGCTACTGGCGCCATACCCCGCCGCTGGTTTCGGTCGCGAACTCGCGCGCCCTCGCCTGCGCCGGCATCGACCGCAGCACGGTGTCGCCGACGCCGACCATCACGATCGGACGCGATGCCAGCGGCGAACCCGATGGCGTGTTCTTCGAACAGACGATGATGCCGATCGTCGAGCATTCGCTGATGCGCTGCGTGCCCGGCTTCAGCGAGGCCGACCGTGCGGCGACACTGCCGGCGGCCATGGCTGCGTACCACGCATTCGGCACCACCAGCATCTTCGAGGAGCACGGCGCGGCCGCCGAACTGATCCGCGCGTACAAGTCGGTGCACGGGCGCGGCGCGCTGACCATGCGAACCGCCCTGGTCGCCAGCCCCGACTGGGGCGCGCTGTCCGGCGGCACCCATCCCGACGGCTATGGTCGGCTACTCGACGCCTGGTGCGCCGGTCTGACCGAGCCGGCCTGCGGCGACGCGCTGCTGCGCATCACCGGGCTGTTCGTCGATATCGACATCGTCGCCGACAACCGGGTACGGGCGCGCTCGATGCCCTATACCGGTTGGGCCGGCTTCAACTACGACACCGCGCTCGCGCGGGAGAAGGCGCGCGCCCTGCTCATCGCCTGCGCAGAGCGCCGCATCCGGGTGGTGGCGATCTGGCCGAACATGCTCGACCTGTTCGAGGAGGTGGATCGAGTGGTGCCGATCCGCGACCAGCGCTGGGTGCTCGGCCACCTGTCTTCGCTGGCGCGAGAAGACATCGGCCGCGTACGCGACCTCGGGCTGGTCACCACCAGCCACACCAATCGCTACGTATACAAGGAAGGCCACCTGCTGGCGGAGAAGCTCGGCCCGGGGCGCTCGCACGAGATCTCGCCGCTGCGGTCGCTGATCGATGCAGGCGTGCCGGTATCGCTGGCCACCGACAACGTGCCGGTATCCATGTTCTGGCCTGTATGGCAGGCAGTCACCCGGATCAACCGCTACAGCGGCGCTCCGGTGGCACCGGAAGAAGCGATCAGCCGCAGCCAGGCCCTGCATGCCGCGACGGTATCCGGCGCGATGCTTACCTTCGAGGAAGACCGGAAGGGCACGCTCGCGCCGGGCCTGCTCGCCGATCTCACGGTGCTCGATCGCGATCCGCTGGCGGTCGCCGACGACGAGCTGATGGATCTCCGTTCGGAGCTGACCCTGGTCGGCGGACGCGTCGTATGGCCGGCACCGCCGGTCGCGCCGGACGGTTGAACGGCCCGACTAATGGCATAGTTGACGCGTTTTGTATGATGCAATCCGTTGTGCGCCGTGCAGGCGCTGCTTCCACCCGAGACAGACCCTCATGACCAATACCCGTTCCGCAATTCTTTCCCTCGCAACGGCAGCCGCCGCGCTCGCGGCGGCTGGCAGCGCGCTTGCCCAGGGCGCTGCCCCGACGTTCCCGACGCGCCCGATCACGATGATCGTGCCCTTCGCACCCGGCGGCTCCGCCGAAGTGCTTGGCCGTGAATTCGGCATCGAGATGACAAAACTGCTCGGCCAGAACGTGATCATCGAACTCCGCCCGGGTGCCGGCGGCAATATCGGTGCCGAGTACGTGGCCAAGCAGAGTCGGCCGGACGGATACACGCTGCTGCTCGGGTCGCTGTCCGTGTCCACCAACGTCAGCCTGATGCGCCTGAACTGGGACCCGCGCAAGGACCTGGTGCCGGTCGCCGGCATCGCCACGGTGCCCAACCTGCTGGTAATCGCCACAGACAGTCCGTGGAAGACCGTGACCGACCTGGTCAACGCTGCGAAAGCGAAGCCGGGGGCCCTGTTCTTCGGCTCCTCCGGTCCGGGCACGAGCAGTCACCTCGCCGGCGAGCTGTTCCAGGATCGCGGCGGCGTCACGATCACGCATGTGCCGTACAAGGGTAGCGGTGCCGTGTACCCCGACCTGATCGCCGGCCGCGTCAACATGCTGTTCGATCTCGCCGGATCCGCCGTCGGCCAGATCAGCGGCGGCAAGGTACGGGCGCTGGCGACGACCGCCCGCAAGCGTTCGCCGGCCATGCCCGACGTCCCGTCGATATCGGAAACGTTCGCCGGATTCGAGTTCGGCAGCTGGTTCGCGCTGTTCGCGCCGAATGGCACGCCCAAGGACGTGCTGGCCACGCTCGAGCAGTCGGTGATCCGATCGATGCAGACAGATCGTCTGAAGACCCGGCTCACCCAGATCGCTGCAGAGCCGGTGCCGCATCCGGGTGCGGAGTTCGCGAAGTTCCTGGTGAGCGACGTCGAACGCTATGCACGGCTGGTGCGCGAGGGCAAGCTGGCGCCACTGCAGTAAGCATCAACGGGCAGGGGGCCGGATGCCGGCCGGCAGCACGACGGCTGCAGTCGCTATACTGCCTTGATGGATATCGCGTCGCCCCAGAGCGTGGCTTACCAGACCATCGCAGCGATGCGACCGGCGCTGCGGGTGGCCGTTGCCCCGGCGCTGCCAGTGCTGTCGCTTGCCGCGCCCTCGGCTGCGGCAGCGGCGCAGAGCGCGCGCGTGCAATTGTCCCCGCTGGGCGAGGTTGCTGGCGCCGTCGGCGCGCTGCTTGCGTCGGCATCGAGCGACAACATCGCTGCGGCAGCCACGAACGCCACCCGCATTGCGCAGGCGATCGCAGTGCTTGACCAGTCGATATCCAGCCTCGGGCAGCTCAGCGACGGCACTGGGGACGAACTCGATTTCCTGTCGGGGGCGGAACTGAGTCAGCGGCTGCTCGCCTCCGGACTCACCGACTCCGTGAATGGCCGCGCAACCGCAGGGTCGCTGACTGCGCTCGGGCTGACGCCCACGCCCGGCGGCGGATTCCAGGTAGACCGCACTGCACTGGAGCAGGCTTTCCGCACCAACCCGGCCGGCGTGTTGGCACTGGTCACCGACTACGCACGAAACCTCGATGGCCTGTTCGCCCAGCGCGCGGGCTCCCTTCTCGACCGCTCGACGCTGTCCGGCGAGCGCGCAGGGACTGCTGGCGGCAGTATCCCGCCCTCGCTCGGCGACTTTGCGACCCGGCAGGCACTGGCAACGTTCCGCGCGAATTCACTGCTCTGACCGCGGGCTGCAGCCGCAGGCGAGGGACGGCAACCGCCACGCACGGCTTGCCGGTCGAGCGCGCAGGCTACCCGGCGCGCGCGCCTATCATTGCGCGGCGTCGGACGATTCGCGCGAGAACGTGCGGCGGGCGGCAGCGGTCGCTGCGGCCAGCCGGTTGGCGCCGAGCATGCCCACCAGCATTGCTGCGGTGAACACGGCCGCGTCGCCCGACAGCGCCGCGGTGCCGACGATCGCCGGTCCGGGACAGAAGCCGCCGATACCCCAGCCGACGCCGAACAGGGCGGCCCCGCCCAGCAGTTGACCATCGACCGGCCAGCGCGGCGGCAACGCAAGTTCTCCGGACAGCATCGGGCGGCCCCGCCGCTCGACCCACGCAAAGCCGACGAACGCGGCAAGCAGCGCGCTGCCCATCACCAGTCCCAGGCTGGGATCCCAGTGTCCGCTGACGTCGAGGAAGGCGATGACCTTGGCCGGATTGGTCATCTGGGCAACGATCAGACCGACGCCGAGCATCAGTCCGCAGAGGAACGCCGCGATTGCCTTCATGCCGGCACCTGCAGCACGTGATGAAGCAGCCATACGGTCGCGATGCCAAATGCCATGAAGGTCAGCGTGGCTGCAAGCGAGCGCAGGGAGCCTCGCGCCAGGCCGCAGACGCCATGACCGCTGGTGCAGCCGCTGCCGATGCGCGTGCCCACCCCGACCAGCAGGCCTGCCACGATCAGCCAGGGCCAGTCGACCAGGGACTCCACCGGCGGCATCGGCACCGCCGACACGGCGGCGAGGCCTGGCGCAGCCGCCAGCCCGAGCAGGAAGGCGATGCGCCAGCCGCGCTCGCCGCCGGAGCCCGGCTTGCCCGCGAGCGCACCGGGCAGCACGTTGCCGAGGATGCCGCTGATGCCGGCAATCCGGCCGATGGTCAGCACCAGGAAGGCGGCGGCGAAACCGATGAGCAGTCCGCCGGTCAGCGCGGCACCGGGTGTGAATGCATGCCAGTCGATCGTCATCACTCTTTCGCACGCCTGTGTTGTATTGCGCAATGATACCTTTGCCGTGGATCGTGCCAGGCACCGGCATGCGTGGCAGCGACACAATTTCAATACCCACTGGACGTAAACCTTCGCATGCGACAGCCTCCCCGTCTCTCCCGCGACGCCACCCTCGACTCCCTGGCGCGCCGGCGCTGCCTGCTCGGCCTGTCGGCCATCTTTGCCAGCACGGTTACCCCGGCGGCAGCCGCCGAATGGAAAACGCAGGACGATCCGTTCGCGCTCGGCGTGGCCTCCGGCGATCCGTCTGCCGATGGCTTCGTCATCTGGACCCGGCTCGCGCCGCGGCCCACGGAGGGCGGCGGCATGCCCGACTTGCCGGTCGCCGTCGACTGGACCGTGGCCGCAGACGAAGCGCACACCCGCGTCCTGCGCCGCGGCCGCGCGACCGCCGACCCGCGCCTGGGCCACGCCGTGCATGTCGAGGTGGACGGCCTCGATCCCGATCGCTGGTACTGGTACCGGTTCACCGCAGGCGGCGCGGTCAGCCCGACCGGGCGCAGTCGGACGTCGCCGGCACCGGGCGCGCCCGCCGCGCGGCTGCGCTTCGCGTTCGCTTCCTGCCAGCACTACGAGCACGGCCAGTTCGGCGCCTACCGGCACATGGCCCAGGACGACCTCGACCTCGTCCTCCATCTCGGCGACTACATCTATGAAGGATCGAGTGCCGGCAAGGTCGCCCGGCGGCACGAGACGAAGGAAGAGCCGGTCACCCTGGCGCAGTACCGGAACCGCTATGCCTGCTACCGGACCGATCCGCACCTGCGCGCAGCACACCGGAACTTTCCCTGGGTGGTGACCTGGGACGACCACGAGGTCGAGAACGACTATGCGGCTGACCAGTCGCAGAACCGCGACGATCCGAAGTGGTTCCTGCAGCGGCGCGCGGCGGCCTACCAGGCCTACTACGAGCACCTGCCGCTGCGGCGCGCGAGCCTGCCGCGCGGTCCCGACATGCTGCTGTACCGTCGCGTGGCGTTCGGCGATCTGGCCACCTTCCATGTACTCGACAACCGGCAGTACCGTTCCGACCAGCCGTGTGGCGAGGGACGGCGCGGCGGTGGCAACATGGTGCCCAACTGCGGCGCACGCTTCGACCCGTCGGCGACACTCTGGGGCAGCGTACAGGAGACATGGCTCGATGACGGGCTCGCGACCAGCCGCGGCCGATGGAACGTGCTCGCGCAGTCGCTGATGATGGCCCAGTTGACCAACCGCGATGCCGCCGGCCAGCCGGTCCACTGGACCGACGGCTGGGACGGTTATGCGGCGCCGCGCGCGCGCTTCCTGGCCCGGCTCGCGGCCACGAAGGTCGCCAACCCGGTGACCATCGGCGGCGACATCCATTCGTTCTGGGCCAACGAACTCAGGCCGGACTTCGACGATCCGCGCTCGCCGATCGTGATGCCGGAATTCGTCGGCACCTCGATCAGTTCGCGCGGCATACCCTACGAGTCGACGATGAAGGTGCTGCCGGCCAATCCGCACGTCCGGTTCTTCGAGAGCCGCCAGCGCGGCTATGCCCGCTGCGAGGTCACGCCCACGCGCTGGCAGACAGGGTTCCTCGGCATCGCCGACGCGGCCGACGATCAGTCGGCGATCCGTACGGTGGCGTCGTTCGTCGTCGAGTCGGGCCGCCCCGACCTCAACCGGGACTGACCGGTGCAGCCGCCCGGCCGCACCGGCATCCAGCAGCCGCGCGCTGCGTGCATGGCATAATCCGCACCTTTCCAGCCTCCGGAGCCTTCCGTTGGATCTTGCCCGCCTCGAGCGGATCTACGACGCGTACGCGAAGATCTACGATCGCCTGTTCGGTCGTGTGTTCGATGGGCCGCGCAAGGCCGCGGTGCAATGGCTGGACGCCCGGCCGGGCGAACGCATCCTCGAGGTCGGCGTCGGCACCGGCATCGCACTGCCGATGTATGGCCCGGGCCCGTTCGTGGTCGGGGTCGACTTCTCGCTGGGCATGCTGCGCGAGGCGCAGGCCTGCATAGGTACGCACGGGGTCACCAATGCCTGCATCCTGCGCATGGACGCCATGCGCATGGCGTTCCCCGACTCCTGCTTCGACGCCCTGATGGCTGCCTACGTCGTGACGGCAGTGCCCGACTGCCGGCAACTCATGGCAGAGATGGTCCGCGTCTGCAAGCCCGGTGGACGCATCGTCATCGTCAGCCATCTGCATCATCGCAACCGGCTGGTCGCGTTCGGGCAGCGACTGCTGTCGCCGATCACGCAACACCTGGGATGGCGCACCGATCTCTCGCTCGAGGCGGTGCTGGCCGGCACGCCGCTGCAGGTAACGCGCGTCACTACCGTGCCACCCCTGGGGCTCTGGTACCTGGTCGAGTGCCGTAAGCCCGCGTGAGGCTTCACGCGGGCCTGCTGGCCCTGTTCGTCGGTGCCTTCTGCATCGCCTCGTCCGCGATCTGGGTGCGCCTGTCCGAACTGGGGCCTGTCGCTACCGCCTTCTGGCGGGTGGCACTCGCCTTGCCGCTGCTGTGGGCATGGGCCGCGCGGGTATCGCTGACCGACCATCTCGAGGCAGGCCGGCGCTTCGGTTGGCCGCTGGCGGCCGCCGGCGTCTGCTTCGCTGGCGACCTTGCGCTCTGGCACGGGTCGATCGTGCTCACGTCCGTGGCCAACGCGACGCTGCTTGCCAACTTCGCGCCGGTGTTCGTCACACTGGCGGTCTGGCTGCTGTCCGGGCGGCGGCCGCACGCGCGCTTCCTGCTCGCGCTCGCCGTGGCGCTGGCGGGCACCATCGTGCTCGTCGGCTCGTCGATCGGTACGGCATCCTCCGTGCCGTCATCCGGACGCGCGCCAGCGGCAGAGGGCACGCTGCGGCTGATCGGCGACGCACTGGGCATCGGTACCGCGATGTTCTATGCGGCCTACCAGCTGTTCGTCGCACGGGTGCGCAGCGCGGTGTCGACCGCGAGCGTGATGGCGTGGAGCAGCCTCGCCTGCGCGGCAGTCCTCCTGCCGGTGGCCGTCGCGAGCGGAGAGCAGTTGCTGCCGGCGACGCTGTACGGCTGGACCATCCTCGCCGGCCTGGCGCTGGTCTCCCATGTGGCCGGGCAGAGCCTGATCGCCCATGCGATCGCGCACCTGACGCCCACCCTCGCTTCGGTCGGGCTGCTGCTGCAGCCGGTGGTAGCGGCCGCCTTCGCGTGGCAGTTTCTCGGCGAACCGGTGGGCGTGCTGCAGGTCGCCGGGGGTACGATCGTGCTGGCGGGCATCTGGCTCGCCATCCGTGCCGAGCGCCCCGGCACCGCCTGAGCAGGCAGGAGAAGACATGCGTCACGACAGGCTTCACCTCGAACGCCACCGATTCGGCAGCACGACATGGCTGCGGGCGGCCGTGCTGGGCGCGAACGACGGCATCGTGTCCACCGCATCCCTGCTGTTGGGGGTTGCCGCCGCATCGGCTCCACCCGATGTGATGCTGACGACCGGCGTGGCTGGTCTTGTCGCCGGTGCGATGTCCATGGCAGCCGGCGAATACGTGTCGGTGAGCTCGCAGGCGGACTCCGAACAGGCCGACCTCGAGCGGGAGCGCGCCGAGCTGCATGCCGATCCCGTCCTGGAGCAGGACGAGCTTGCCGCGATCTATGTCCGTCGCGGTCTGGAACCCGAGGTCGCACGGACGGTAGCCTCGCAGTTGATGGCGCACGATGCCCTGGGCGCCCACGCCCTCGAGGAACTGGGCATCTCGGACCTGACGGCTGCGCGTCCGCTGCAGGCGTCGCTCGCGTCCGCTGCAAGCTTCGCGGCCGGCGCCGTGCTGCCGCTGCTGTGCGCGCTGCTTGCACCCGCAGCCAGCGCGATGCCGGTCATCGCAGCCGGTTCGCTCGGCGCCCTCGCGCTGCTCGGCGCTGCAGCTGCGCGCATCGGTGGCGCCCCGGTCGGGCGCGCAACGTGGCGGGTCAGCGCATGGGGGGCGCTGGCGATGGCAGTCACCTCGGCCATCGGGGCGCTGGTCGGTGCAGCGGTCTGACCGGCCCGGGCACCCCGCACGCGCGCACCGCCACTGCGTTAAACCGGGGTTAAGGCATGCTGTGGCTGCGCCTCGGCCTGCCTTCGTGCACGCCGATTTCGGTTTCCGGATGCACGCCCAGTCGGTATCATCCCGCCCACTCGTAGTGTCGCCTCGCACCCGCGGACGTGACATCCCGGTGCTGCGCGCCGGGCAATGACAGGCACTGGAACTCCTGAATCTGATGCATGCCCTCGGTCGCGTCGTAGAAACCATCCTCCTCTCGGTGATGTGGGTCGGGCTTCCATTGTCCCCGGTCTTCGCCAGCCTGCTGGCCTGGGATCGCGCCTATGTGCGCAACTATCGCCAGACCATCGGTCGGCTTGCGCGTACGCTTCAGGCGATGGCAAAGGCCGAGGTGATCGCCCGCCGCGTCTACGGCGAAAAGCGTGCCGCCGAGCAGGGCACGTCCTGGAAGATCGAGGGCGAGTGCAGCCATTGCGGCGAATGCTGCCTGTTCCAGGCCTGCGTGTTCCTCGACCGTGACGAGCAGGGACACTCCAGATGCAGGATCTACGGCAACTGGTTCTTCAGACAGCTCACCTGTGCCGATTACCCGATAAGCAAGGGCGACATCGATCTGTACGCCTGCCCGTCGTTCCGGGCGGAGCCGATCCCGCAGGTTGCCAAGGTCCGTCTCGGGCGGCATGCCATTCCGGTCGTGGTCCGGAGCGCTACGTCCGACAGTGCGGTCGAGCGCAGTACGTCCACGCGGCCCTGACCCGTTGAACGCAGCCGAGGCGGTACGTCCCGATTACCGCGGACGCAGCCTCGTCAATCTGATGGCCTCGATCGAGGCCGGCCTGGGTACCCGTCCCGGCCAGCGCGCGACCGGGCATCCGATGCTGGACCTGCTGCCCCCGGCACGAGTACAGGCAGCGCGCCGGGTGGTGCTGATGGTCATCGACGGCCTGGGCGACGACTATCTCTGCGCGCACGGCCGCGACACCGCGTTCATGGCGCACAGGGCAGGACGCATCAATTCCGTGTTCCCGTCGACCACGGCCACGGCAATCACCACCTTCCTGACGGGCCATTCGCCGCGCGAACACGGGCTGACCGGCTGGAACATCTGGCTCGACGAGATCGCGGCAGTGGCGACCATCCTGCCGTTCCGCACCCGTGGCGACCGCCGCTTCCTGCGCGAGATCGGCATCAATCCGCTGCATTTCTTCGAGCATCCCGTGCCGCTGGCGACGCGCCTCGGCAGCGGCACGGCCACCGTGTCGCCACGCTGGATCATCGATTCCGACTACAACCTCGCGCACAACGGTCCGGCACTGCGTTTCCCCTACCAGACGCGCGACCAGTTCTTCGACCAGGTGGTGCGCGCGGTCCATGCGTCCGACGCGCGCCAGTTCATCTACGCGTACTACCCGGAGATCGACTCCAACAGCCATGACCACGGCACGCACAGCCTGGAGGTGGCCTCGGAACTATGGCGGTTCGACCAGGGCTTCCGTTCGATGATCGAGCGGCTGGCCGGCACCGATACGCTGGTGCTGGTCACGGCCGACCACGGGTTCATCGATTCGCCGGAAGCGCGCGGCATCGAGATCGAGCGCCATCCGGGCATCGCAGCGATGCTGGCGCATCCGCTGTGCGGCGAACGGCGGCTCTCGTATGCCTATGTGAAGCCCGGCATGGCAACTGCCTTCGAGCACGCAGTCGTCGCGGAACTCGGGCACGCACTCGACCTGCTGCCTTCGGCCCAGGCCGTCTCGGAGGGATGGTTCGGAGAACCGACCGGTGCCGACCACCCGGCCTTCGCCCGCCGCATCGGCGACTACCTGCTGATGATGCGTCCCGGATGGACGATCAAGGACTGGCTGCCCGGCGAGAACCGCCATCGGCTGATCGGGGTACACGGCGGCACCACGCCGGCCGAGATGTGGGTGCCGCTGGTCGTTCGCGAGTGCTGAGCCAGGGCGGCGCCGCTGCCGTGCAGACGATGATGGACGCCGCCGATGCCTGCGCCTACAGCGCGCCCGAGGTCCCCCCATCGAGGTTGACGCTGCTGCCGGTGACATAGCTGGCCGCATCAGAGGCCAGGAATGCGATCACGTTCGCCGCCTCCGCCGCCTCGCCGAAGCGCCCGAGCGGAATACCCGCCGCCTTCGCCTTGTCGGCGTAGTAGACCTCGCGCGGGGTGCCCGCCTTGTCGGCGCGCTTCTCGTGCTGGCCGCTCTTGATCAGGCCGATGCAGACCGTGTTCACCAGGATGTTGTCTTTCGCATAGTCCTTCGACAGCGCCTTGGTCAGGGCCAGGCCGGCGGCGCGCGTGACCGAGGTCGGTGTCGAACTGGGCCGCGGCTGCTTGCCACCGATGGTGGTGATGTTGACAATGCGCCCGCCGCCCTGCTTCTGCATGTACGGGATCACCGCACGGCAGCCACGCACGGCGCCCATCAGCTTGAGTTCGAGGTCGAGGTGCCACGTAGCGTCGTCGATCTCGCTGAAGTGCTTCGAGATCGACGTCCCGGCGTTGTTGACCAGGATATCGATTCGACCGTACTTTGCTGCGACGCCATCGATGAATGCCTTCAGTGCCTCGGCCGACATCACGTCGACGCTGACCGCAGTCACCTCGCCGCCCGCCGCCCTTATCGTCGCCGCGACCTCGTCCAGCGGTCCCTGCCGGCGCGCGCAGATGGCGACCTTCGCGCCTTCGGCGGCCAGCCGTATGGCGGTCGCACGGCCGATACCTTCGCTGCCGCCAGTGACGATGGCGACCTTGCCGCCGAGTCCCAGATCCATTGCCGTTCTCCCAGTGTGTGTAGTCGGATGATCAGAAAGTACCGAGGCCCGCCAGCCCGGTCGCCAGGTCCATGTCGTCGACCAGCTTGCGCGCGACCAGGTTGCGCAGCGTCTCGGTGGTGCCGCCGCCGAGGCTGCCGTAGCGCACGCCACGGAAGAAGCGCGACACCGCGAATTCGTCGGTGAAGCCGTAGCCACCGTGGACCTGGACCGCTTCGCTGGTCACGCGGATGCCCATTTCGTTGCAGTAGATCTTCGCCGCCGCCGCGAGCGTCGGGTCCGGGAACTGGTCGCCGGAGTGCGCGGCCCGCCAGAGCAGGCTGCGTGCAGCCTCGATGTCGACGAACATGTCGGCCGCCTTCCAGCGCATGCCCTGGAACTCGCCGATCGGCTTGCCGAACGCCGAGCGGTCGCGCAGATAGCGCACCGACGCCTCGAGCGCGCCTTCGGCCAGGCCGAGGCAGATGGCCGGATTGAGGATACGCTGGGTGTTGAACGCACTCATCAGGCGCTTGATACCGTTGTCGGTGATCACGAGGTGCTCGCGCGGCTGCACGCAGTTGTCGAACACCACCTCGCACAGGTACTCGCCGCCCATCGTGTGATACTTGGCAGTCGCTGTGACACCGGGCGCGCCCTTCTCGACCAGCACGCAACCGATACCCGCGCCGCCAGGCACGTTGTCGACCCGGGTGAATACCACCATCATGTCGGCGATGTCGGCGCGGCTGATCAGGGTCTTCACCCCGTTGATCACCACCTTCTCGCCGTCGATGCGCGTGTTCGTCCGGTAGTTCGCGACGTCGGTTCCGGCATCGGGCTCGGTCATGCAGATCGAAAGGATGGCCTCGCCGGTGGCGACCCGGGGCAGGATCGCACGCTTGACATGCTCGGGCGCGTAGGTCGAGATGATTCGCGTCTGGGTACCCACCTCGCCGAGCACCGCCATGGCCGTGACGTAGCACGCCTTGCCGATCTCCTCGAGCGCGAGCGCGGTCTCGAAGATGCCCATGCCGGATCCGCCGTACTCTTCGGGCACCGCCATGCCCATCACGCCGATACCGGCGAGTGCCTTCAGGTTCTCGGCGGGCCAGGTGCCGTCGAGCCATCTCATCGCGTTCGGTTCGAGCACGTCGCGCCTGACCTGTGCCACCGCATCCACCAGCGCCCGCTGTTCAGCGGTCAGTCGAAAATCCAAGGTGTCCTCCGTTCAGCTGCCTGTTGCTGTTCGAGTGTCATCGCCCGAGCGCGCGCGCGAGCGCCTGCACCGCCTCGTCGATCGTCGCGCATACGTCCACGCCGGCATCGGCCAGCGCCGCCCGCTTCGCTTCCCAGGTGCCGAAGCTGCCCCAGGTGAGCGCGCCCGCATGGCCCATGCTGACCCCGCCCGGGGCCGTGCGTCCGGCGATGAGCGCCACCACCGGCTTGTCCAGGCCGCTGGGGGCGATCGCGCGCGCAAACGATTCTTCCTCGTCGCCGCCGATTTCGCCGACCAGCAGCACCGCTTCGGTGCGGCCGTGCCGCGCGAGCCAGGGCGCGAGGTCGGCGAAGCGCGTGCCTTTCACAGGATCGCCGCCGACGCCGATCCACGCCGACTGCCCGAGCCCGGCCTGCACGAGGCGAAAGCCCGCCTCGTACGACAGCGTGCCGCTCTTCGAGGCCATCGCGACCGGTCCGGGTGCCAGCGATACGTCAGGGAGAAAACCCAGCTTGGCCTCGCCGGGTATCGCCATGCCGGGCGTCGATGCGCCGATCCACGTCGCGCCTGCCGCGTCGACGCGGTTGCGGATTTCGACGGCGTCATGCACCGGCACCCCTTCGGTCGGCGTGACCAGCAGCCGGATGCCGGCAGCCAGTGCTTCGCTCACCGCCGGAAGGACCTGCGCAGCACCAACCAGCAGCACGCTGGCTACCGCACCGGTGGCCGCCACCGCAGACGCGCAATCGGCGAACACCGGGATGCCTTCCACCGGACGCGCGTCGGCGCGTGCGCTGACACCGGCCACGATCGAGGTGCCTGCATCGCGCATCATGCACGCATGGCGTTGCCCGGCGCGCCCGGTGATGCCCTGCACAAGGACCGGGGTGTGGCGGTCGACCGACAGCGCAAAAGGCGGGCGCGGGGTCACTGCAGCACCCCGGGCGCCAGGACGCCTGCGGAGGCGAGTTCGCGGCGTACCGCGTCGATCGCCCGCGCCAGGTCGGTCTCGACCTTGACGCCCCGCGCACCGAGAATCTCGACCGCCTCGCCGAAACCCGGACCGGCCAGCCGTGCGACCACCGGCACGCTGAACTCCGGCACCGCGTCCAGCGCCTGCACCAGCAGGCGCGCGAATTCACCGAGGTGGGTGATCCCTGCGAAGATGTTCACCAGCAGCACGCGCACCTGCGCGCCGTCGCGCATCCATCCGAGCACGTCGACCAGCCGCTGCGGATCGCCGCGCAGCCCTCCGGTGCGTACGTCGAGGAAGTTGTACGGATGCAGTCCCTGCGCACGCAGTTCATCGATCAGCATCATGCTCAGGCCGGCCCCGGTGGTCAGCAGCGCGATCTCGCCGGCCGGATCGACCACCACGTAGTCGCAGCCATGCCGCCACTTGCGCGCCGCTTCCGGGTAGCGCGCGGCCGCGCGCTCGAGCAGCCCGCACAGGACCGGTTGCCGGTACAGGGCGTTGTCGTCGGTAATCAGCTTCGCATCGGCCGCCAGCCATCGCGCCTGCCCGCCTGCGGGCAGCACGAACAGCGGATTGATCTCGACCACCTGTGCATCGAGCCCGACGAACGCCGCAGCCAGCCGTTCGCCGGCATCGGCCACCGCCTCGCGGTTCGCCGGCGACAGCCGCTGCGCCGCGCGGCCCACCGCTGCAGCGATCGCAGCCGCATCGATCGGAGCCCACTCTCGCACCAGCGCGTCGGGCGCGGCCGATTCGATGTCGACCCCGCCATGGTCGGACGCCAGCACCTGGACCTGCGCGCGCGATGCATCGAGCGTGAGCGACAGATAGACTTCGGCCGCGCCGGCAATCGCCTGCTCGACCCGGCAGCCGGCGACCGCGAGCCCCGCGAGCGGCACCGACAGCAGGGCCTGCGCCACCTCGAGCGCAGCCACGCCATCGGCGGCATGCCGGATGCCCCCGGCCTTGCCGCGCCCACCGGCGGCCACCTGTGCCTTGACGATCAGCGGGCCCACAGGCATCGCGCCTTCGAGCGCGCCATCGGCGCCTACCCAGCAACCCTGCGGCACTGCGACGCCGAACGTCTCGAGCAGCGACTTCGCGTCGTGTTCGTACAGGAACATCGATGGCTCCGCGCCGGCCTAGTAGCCACCACCAGAGGGAGCCCCGACCGGCTTCATCGGCGACCAGCCGGTCAGACGCGCGGCCTCGGCCTTCACGTAGTTCGACATCGCAACACGGTCGGGTGCCAGCATCACCATGCCGAAGCCCTGGTCGATGTAGCGCTGCGAGAACTTCGAGCTGTTGGTGTGGATGCCGGCGACCACGCCGTGGCGCTTGCACGACGCGAGGATCGCATCGACCGTGGCGACATGCCTGGGCTCGTCATTGTCCATCACCGGTGGCAGGCCGAGCGCGAGCGCAAGATCGGTCGGCCCGATGTAGGCGGCGTCGACCCCGGGCGTCGAAATGATCTCGTCCATCTTCTCGATGCCTTCCGGCGTCTCGATCATCACCACGCAGGCGACTTCCTCGTCCGCATGCTTCTGGTAATCGGCACCCGCGTAGTAAAGCACCCGGTTCGGTCCGTTGCTGCGCATGCCGCGCGGCGGGTAGCGGCAGGCCGCCACCGCCCGCTCTGCCTCGGCGCGATTGCTGACCATCGGCACGATCACGCCATAGGCCCCTGCGTCGAGGACCTTCATGATCATCGCCGGCTCGTTCCACGGCACGCGCACCAGCGGTGTCACGTCGGTGGTGGAGATCGCGGTGAGCATCGGAACCGCATCGGAGTAATCGATGCAGCCGTGTTGCATGTCGATGCACAGCCAGTCGAGGCCGGTATGCGCCATCACTTCGGCCGCGAAGCAGTGGGGGATCGACAGCCATCCGCCGACTGCCGGCTTTCCTTCGCGCCAGAGCTGCTTGATACGGTTCCTGCGCATGATCACTCCCCCCTTGTCGTCGATGGACGCCGCAGTGCATCCGCGGTCATCCCAGAGTATACGTCCGGCCCCGCCGGCATCCACGGTGAGCAGCCGTCCTGCAATTGCGGCCGACGATGACCGCACGATGAACGCCACGATGGACTAAAATATCGGACTCGTCGCGGCATAGCGCGGCGCAACCGATCGAGGGAGGTCACGATGGCCCAGGCACAACGCATCCGCTTCTTCACCAAGCCCGGCTGAACGAGCTGCCTCCGGACGAAAGAGTTTCTTTCGCGACTCGATATCGAATTCGACATCATCGATATCTTCAACGACCCCGCAGGGCTTGCAGAACTGACGGCGCTCGGTGCCAAGACCACGCCGGTAGTCGCGCGCGGCGACCAGTGGGTACTCGGCCAGGTGATCCCTGAAGTGGCGAAGTTCCTCGGCCTGCAGTTCGACGGCGGGCCGGCACTCACCCCTGCCCAGCTGGTCCAGCGCGCAGAGATGGTACTGGCCGGGGCACAGCGCTTCGTGCCGCAGCTACCCCTCGACAAGTTCAATGAACTGCTGCCGATGTCCGGCCGCAAACGTACCTATCGCGAACTGGCGCACCATCTGGTCCGCATCCAGGAAGCCATGCTGGAAGCAGTCCAGGGGATCGAGTTCACGATCGAACAGCCGGTGAAACCGCCGGCGGATTCGATCACGCGCCCGCAGCAGGTGGCCGACTATGCGGCCGAGGTACGCCAGCGGGTTCACGACTGGTGGGCGCAGCACGAGAAGACAGACCCCACAGCGAAGCAGGTCGTGCAGACCTATTTCGGGGCGCAGCCGTTGTCCGTCCTGCTCGAGCGCTGCGCCTGGCATTCGGCCCAGCACACCCGGCAGCTTCAGTTCCTGCTGTCGAGGATGGGTATCGAGCCCGACCAGCCGCTGACGGCGGAAGACCTGAAGGGACTGCCGCTGCCCGAAAAGGTCTGGGAAGACTAGACCATGCCGTGAACGATCCAGCCGCTGCAACATACCATCCGCCCTCGGTCGACCGCCTGCTGCGATCGGTCGAGGGCCAGCGGTTGATCGAACGGCATGGCCGCTCGCTCGCGCTGGATGCCGTGCGCGCCGGAATCGAACGGCTTCGGGCGACGGCCACGGTCTTCGAACCGGCCACCCTCTTCGACGATTGTGAACGACTGCTGGAACAGGACACCCGGCCCGGGCTGATGCCGGTGCTGAACCTGACCGGCACGGTGCTGCACACCAACCTCGGCCGCGCGTGGGCGGCCCCGGAGGCAATCGAGGCAGTGATGGCCGTGATGGGCCAGCCGTCCAACCTCGAGTTCGATCTCGTTACCGGCCGGCGCGGCGAACGGGACAGCCACGTCGAGAAGCTGCTGTGCCGGATCACCGGCGCCGAAGCCGCGACTCTGGTAAACAACAATGCGGCTGCGGTACTGCTGACGCTGACCGCGCTGGCGGCGCGCCGCGAGGTCATCGTGTCGCGCGGCGAACTCATCGAGATCGGTGGTGCATTCCGCATGCCCGACATCATGAGCCGTGCCGGCTGCAAGCTGCGCGAAGTGGGAACCACCAACCGCACCCATGGCGGCGACTACGAAGAGGCGATCGGGCGCTCGACCGCCGCCCTGATGCGCGTGCACCCGAGCAACTACCAGGTCGAGGGCTTCACCTCGACGGTCGACACCAGGACCCTCGCCGGCATCGCCCACGCGCACGAGTTGCCGATGCTGGAGGACCTCGGCAGCGGTTCGCTGGTCGATCTGACTCCCTATGGTCTGCCGCACGAACCGACGCCGAAGGAAGCACTGGCCGACGGCGCCGACGTGGTCACCTTCAGCGGCGACAAGCTGCTCGGCGGTCCGCAGGCCGGACTGATCGTCGGCCGCAAGGCGCTGATCGACCGCATCCGGAAATGCCCGCTCAAGCGGGCGCTGCGCCTCGACAAGATGACCATCGCCGCACTGGAAGCCACGTTGCGTCTGTACCTCGATCCCGACCGGCTGCGCCAGCGGCTGCCGGCGCTGCGGCTGCTGACGCGGCCGCGCGAGGATATCCGTGCCTGCGCGATGCGCCTGCAACCCGCGTTCGCCGCGGTACTCGGCGAACGCGCGACGGTCGAGGTGGTCGACTGTTCGAGCCAGATCGGCAGCGGCTCATTGCCTGTCGACCGCCTGCCCTCGGCCGCCCTCGCGATCCGGTTCGCCGGCCGGGGCGGCCACCTGGACCGCCTCGCGTTACGGCTACGCGCCCTGCCGCGGCCGGTGGTCGGCCGCATCCACGACAACGCCCTGCTGCTCGACCTGCGCTGCCTCGAATCCGACGGCGAGGCGGTGCTGGTCGCGCAACTGCCGCTACTGGCGGCCTGACCCGGCGATGATCGTTGCCACCGCAGGCCATATCGACCACGGCAAGACGCTGCTCGTCAAGCGCCTCACCGGGATCGACACCGATCGCCTGCCCGAGGAGAAACGGCGCGGCATCTCGATCGACATCGGCTTCGCGCATTTGCGACTGCCCGACGGCAGCGCGATCGGCTTCATCGACGTGCCGGGCCATGAACGTTTCGTGCGCAACATGCTCGCCGGCGTATCCGGCATCGATTTCGTGCTTCTCGTGGTCGCCGCCGATGACGGCGTGATGCCCCAGACGCGCGAGCACCTGGCGATCCTGGACCTGCTCGACGTACGCCAGGGCCTGCTCGTGATCACCAAGGTCGACCGTGTCGCACCCGAGCGGATCGAGGCCGTGACCGCGGAACTGCGCGCGCTGGTCGCCGATACCGTGCTGCGCGACGCCCCGGTGCTGGCGGTGTCGGCAATGACCGGGGACGGCGTCGACGCCCTGCGCGAGACGCTCGTGGCAAGGCTGTCGGCCCAGCGGCTGGGGGCTTCCGAAGGCAGGCACTTCCGGCTCGCGATCGACCGTTGCTTTACGGTGGCCGGCAGCGGAACCGTGGTCACCGGCACCATCTTCGCCGGACGCGTGAAGGTTGGCGATACGCTGTCTTTGTCGCCGTCCGGCGTCACCGTACGGGTGCGCGGGCTGCAGGTCCAGGGACGAACGGTGGAACAGGCGACGGCCGGTGCCCGGTGCGCGGTCAACCTCACCGGCGCCGACCTGCAGAAAGACTCGATCACACGGGGCGAGTGGCTGGTGGATCCCGCCATCCATGCCCCGACCAGCCGCATCGACGTGCACCTGCGCGCGCTGGCGACCGAAGCGAACCCGCTGCGCCACTGGACGCCGGTGCACCTGCACCTGGGCACCGCCGATGTCACCGGCCGCCTGTCGACGCGGCGCGACCTGTCCGTCGCGCCGGGCACCGCAGAGGTCGCGCAGATCGTGCTCGACCAGCCGGTCGGTGCGATCGCCGGGGACCGCTTCATCGTGCGCGACTTTTCTGCCCAGCGCACGATCGGCGGCGGGCATGTGATCGATCCGTTCCCGCCGCCGCGCCGCCGGCGGATCGCCGAGCGCCAGCTGGAACTGGCGGCGCTCGATGGCGGAGCGCCATCGGACGTGCTTCAGGCCCTGCTGCCGCACGCCACGGCCGGCATCGATGTCGCGCTGTTCGAGCGCCGCTTCAACCTCACCGCCGAGGCCGCTCAGCGTCTGTACAAGGCGGCCGGCCTGCAGGTACTCGGACGCGAGTCGCGGCGCGCATTCGAGCCCGCCCGGCTCGCCACGATGCGCGAGGCCCTGCTCGCCGAGGTGCGCAGCTTCCACGTGAAATCCCCGCAGGCAACGGGCATCGAACTGGCCGTGCTGCAGAAGAATGCGGGCCTCGCGCTGCCCGACGAGATCCTGCAGGCAGTGCTGCGCGATGCAGTACAGGCACGCACGCTGGAGCTCACCGGTGGCCTCGCCCGCCTGCCCGGCTTCGACGCGGCGGCGAACAGCGCCGACGAGGCGATGTGGAAGCGGGTCCGGCCGCTGCTGTCGAAGACCCCGAATGCGCCGCCGCAGGTGCGCGAGATTGCCGCCACGCTGAAACTCGACGAGAAGGCCCTGCAGGCCATGCTCCAGCGCCGGATCAAGCGCGGCGAACTGGTGCGCATCGACCCGCAGCGCGTCTACCTGCGGACGGCGATCGTGGCGCTCGCACGGCTGGTCGAGGCGACTGCCCAGGCCGTCCCTGGCGGGCAGTTCAATGCAGCGCAGTATCGCGATCAGGCGGGCATCGGCCGCAGCCTCGCCATCCAGATCCTCGAACACTTCGACAGCGCAGGGCTGACGTTGCGCGTCGGCGACGCACGCAAGCTCCGGCGCAAGGTGTCCGACGTCTACCGCGAGGCAGCGCAGACGGACGCACGGCCAGACGCGTGAGATAATCCACGCGCAGCACTGGAAGGGAAACGTCCCCGGTGGGACGGCCGGACTTCAAACCCGGTGAGGGCTGTGATCCAGTCCTCCGTGCGTTCGACTCGCACTCTCTTCCGCCAGCCGGCGTCATGCCAGGCCACATGCGAAGCCCCTGCCCTGCCTGCCAGGCCGATCCGGCTTGACATCGCGCGCCATCGTTCCTAATGTTCGGGAACCATGACTGCATTCGGTAGTCGCGCCCGAGGTGAGCCGCTGATCCTGGAAGTCGATCCAGGCGGGATACCGCGTCGCTGGTTGCTGGTCGAAGAGGCGATCACCTACCACGCCAAGCACCAGGTGGCATGGTCGATCGGCAGCATCGTGCGCACCTACCACGGCGGCCTGTCGCGCAGCACTGGAGAGCGCTCCGAACTCTCGACCGCGAGCATCATCGCGATCAAGGGGTCGGGCTCGTTCGCGAGGGAGTTCCGGCGCGAACCGGCACTGATCAACGCAGCGCTGTTCGTGCGCGACCGGCAGGTCTGTGCGTACTGCGGCGACCGCCTGCGCGAGCGGGAACTGTCACGCGACCATATCGTGCCGCTGTCGCGCGGCGGCGAAGACCGCTGGATGAACGTGGTGACCGCCTGCAGGGCGTGCAACAGCAAGAAAGACAACCGCACGCCCGAGGCCGCGCGCATGCCGCTGCTCTACCTGCCGTATGTGCCCAACCGGCATGAGCATATGATCCTTCAGAACCGCCGCATCCTCGTCGACCAGATGGAATACCTGATGGCGCGCGTGCCGAAACACAGTCGTCTGTACGGCTGAGCCGGCCCCGGCGCGGCCCGCTCAGGTGATTCAGGTGCCGTAACGGACGTTGCTTCTCGCCTCTCGAATCGCACACAGTGCGCTGTAGCAGGCGAGCCACGCGGTCTTCGGGTTCTCCGGGTCGGCGACGTTCGCCAGACGGATCGAGATATCGCTCGCCTTGCCGCGGATCTCGATGAAGTGGGTGTTGCGCGTGAGCGCGGGATCGGCCACCACCTTCAACCGCGTGCGATCGAAGCCGATGCCGGCCAGCGCCAGCCCGGCGGCGATGTTCACGTTCGCCGGAAAGTGGCCCGCGCCCTCGCGCACCGGTCCGTCGTACAGGACGGTTGCCTCGCGCAGCGCCGCCAGGTCGATGCCCAGTCGGTCTACATACGCGATGCCCTTCCACGCGATCGGTGGCTTGGTCACCGCGATCGACGCCTCGTCGATGCCGGCAAGGGCCATCGTCTTGACCCCGTCGAGTCCGCAGATGCCGCCAGACGGTACGTACAGCAGGCCCCTGGCGGCACGGGCAGCCGCCTCCAGCCGGCCGCGCAACGCGTCGTCCGCCAGCGCGCCGCATGAAAGCACGACCAGCGCGAGGCCACGCGCGAGCACAGCCTCGGCGTAGAGGCGCACGGCTTCATGGCCGGCCGCCTCGACCACCACGTCCGGCGAGGTCGCCAGCAGCCCGTCGATATCGGCGACGAACGCACAGCCATTCGCCTGCGCCAGCGCGCGGCCGCGCGAGTTCATGCTGCGCCCCATCAGCGCCACGACCTCGACATCGCCGAGCGTGCCGCGCTGGGTGTGCTCCAGCGCGATGCGCGCGATGCTGCCTGCCCCGATGATCGCCACCCGCATGTGCTGCTCCCTGAAACCGGCCCCGCGCAGGATCCCTGCAGGGGTTCGCCGAAGGGCTCCAAGTGTGCCATGCTCCGCGCCGCGCGATGCATGTACGCCCGCAGGGGCGCACAGTCGTCGTCCACCGGAAACTTCATGGAGATGAGCATGGCAGCAGGCAGCGGCGCCACCGGTTGTGTCGACACCATCAGCGGCCGGACTCGCCGCACCCGTGCAGTGCAGGTGGCCATGGCCGCCGCTTGGATCGTCACGCTGTCGACGCTTGCCACGTTCGGCACGGCGGGCATGGCCGCCGCCGCGCAGCCACCGGCCGCGAACAGCTATCCCGATCGCCCGATCCGGCTGGTCGTGCCGTTCCCGCCGGGCGGCATCAACGACCTGGTCGCGCGCATCATCGGCCAGAGCCTCGGCGAACAGATGAAGCAGACGGTCATCATCGACAATCGGGCGGGCGCCGGTGGCACGCTCGGGCTGGGCATCGCCGCGCGCGCCAATCCGGACGGCTACACCCTCGCCTTCGGCGCGACCAGTACCGTCGCGGTCAGCCCGGCGCTGTACCGCAATCTGCCCTACGACCCGGTCAAGGCGTTCGCACCGATCGCCCCGCTGGCCGAAGTGCCGAGCGTCGTGCTGGTCACGCCCTCGGTTGCGGCCGGCTCGATGCGGGATCTGATCGCGCTGGCCCGCGCGAAGCCGGGCTCGCTCAATTACGCCTCGGCAGGCGCCGGCACCTCGCAGCACATGGGTGCCGAACTGCTGAAGGCACTGGCCAAGATCGACATGGTCCATGTGCCGTACAAGGGGGGCGCGGCCGCGATCGCCGACCTGATCGGCGGCCAGGTGCAGATCCAGATCGAACCGCTGCCAACGGCGATACCGCATATCCGTTCCGGCAAGGTGCGCGCGCTGGCCGTCACCTCGCGGGCCCGGTTGCCGATCCTGCCCGAGTTGCCGACGGTCGTCGAGGCAGCGGGCCTGCCCGGCTATGAACTGATGATCTGGTTCGGCATGCTGGCCCCGGCCGACACGCCGCGCCCGATCGTGCAGCGACTGAACCTCGAGGTGCTCAAGGCCGTTGCATCGCCGGAGGTGCGCGAACGATTCGCCCAGCAGGGTGCCACGCCGTCGGCCGCGCAGACTCCGGAACAGTTCGGTGCCTTCATCCGACGCGAGATCGCCAGATGGGCGGAAGTCGCGCGCGTGTCCGGCGCGAAGGCGGACTGATACGCGCTCAGCGCAGCCCGCCGGAGCGCTCGCGCTGGGTTCCCGCGACAGCCCGCCAGCGCGGATGCGCGACCCACTCCTCGACCGGTACCGGCAGCCGGCGCGACCAGTTGGGGTGCTCGAAGGTCGTGCCGGGCAGGTTGGTCGCCTCGACCAGGTCGAACACGTCCTCCGGATTGACCATCGTCCACATCGAGGCGGTGCGAGCGAGGAAGGTATGCACTGCGTCGACCAGGCCGGGCGGCAGCACCGCATAGCGACCGGCATCCGTGGACTCACCCTCCGGCAATAACCCGGCTTCGGCGAGCGCGCCGAGCAGCGCCGCGCGTGCCTGACTGCGGTCCGAGGCGAAGCGTTCGTACTGGCCCTCGTCGAGCAGGCCGAGGCAGCGCCGCTGGTCGAGGTCATCGCCGACCCACCACCCCTGCAATGGCGACAGGTCGTGGCTGCCGATGGAAGCCAGCGCCAGCCGCGGATAATCGTGCGGTCGCCGGAAGTGATCCGTCCCGTCACGCTCGAATACCAGCAACCGGTAGGACAGCACGTCGGCGCACCGCAGCCCTTCGCGCACCGCCGGCTGGACCGTACCGAGGTCCTCGCCGATGACCATGCACGCATGACGTTCGCTTTCGATGCGCAGCGTCGCCAGCATCGCCTCGAACGGATAATCCACATATGCGCCGGCCACCGGGCCTGCCCCGGGTGGTATCCAGAACAGCCGCATCAGGCTCATCACATGATCGAGGCGCAGCGCGTCGAAGCGGGCCATGCTGGCCGCAACCACCGACCGGAAGGCCGCGCACCCATCGGCACGCAGGTGGTCGGGGCGCAGTGGCGGCAGACCCCAGTCCTGCCCCTGCAGGTTGAAGTCGTCCGGCGGGCACCCGGCACTGGTGGCCAGCGCATGCGCGCCCTGTGCAGCCCAGACTTCCGAACCGCCACGGTCGGCGCCGAGCGCCAGATCGCCGTACAGCAGGATGCCGGCGCGCGTGGTGCAGGCACGCACCTGCTGCCACTGGCGCGATGCCTGCCATTCGAGGAACACATGGAACCCGGTGTCGTGCGCATGCTCCCTCTGCCACTGCGCCACGGCTTCACCCGACGGGTCGCGTAGCGGCAGAGGCCAGCAGGGCCAGCCCCAGACCGAAGAATCCGCCCGATGCAGCGTGGACTGGATCGACTGGTAGGTGGCATGCAGGCGCAGCGCGTCGTTCGACGCGGCGAACGCCTCGAACTCGCGCTGCCATCGGCCTGGCGCATGAGCGGCCGAACCCGGGCCCGTTCCGGCGCACTCGTCGCGTACGAATGCGTCGTAGATCGCGCGCATCGCCGCAAGCTTCAATCGTGCGACGCCCGGGTAATCGACCCGCTCGGCGGCACGCAGGCGTGCCCGCTCCGCCTCGGGTGCGAACTGCCGGCAGAGCGCGGGTACGACCGCCGGATCGGTGAACACGTCGATGCGTTCGGGATCGATGTAGAGCGGATGCAGGAACAGGCGGCTCACCGCCGAGTACGGACTGGCCTGCTCGGGACGGTCCAGCGCAAGCGCATGCAGCGGGTTCAACCCGACCACTCCGGCCCCCAAGGCTGCGGCGGACTCGGCCAGCAAGCCCAGGTCGGTAAAGTCGCCGATACCCCAGTTGCGCAGCGAACGCAGGCCGTAGAGTTGCACCGCGATTCCCCACTGCCGGCCGCTTTCGCGCAGGGGCTCAGGAAGATGGCAGCGCGGCGGCGCACACAGCAGCACGGCAGACGCCGCAGGCTGGCACGGCACGCCGCCCGGGGGCACCGGCATGCCTTCGACGCACACGGACAGCCTATGCCGGCCCGCCGGCAGTGCGGGCAGCGCAAGCAGGGGATCCGGCTCGGACGGCATGCAGGAGCCCGACAGCCGTGCACCCGATTCGGTCGACACCGTCCAGTCGACCCGGGCGACGACTGCCGGCCAGTCATCACCCGCAAGCGCACGCAAGCCGGCTCGCGACAGCGGGATAGCCACCGCCGCACCGGCCTCAACCACTACCGTTTCGGCGAACAGACGCCGTTCTTCGGAGCGCCGCTGCGACTGGACCGACTGCGCGAGCGCCCTTGCATCGGGGGCGCCGTGATAACCGAGGGCATCGAGCAGCGCGATCAACGTATCGTCCGGCACGTCGCGCCACTGGCCCCAGATGTCGTGGTAACCAGTCGCGATACCGGCCGCGCGGGCGGCATCGCTCAGTTGCACGCGTGCTCCGCCAGGCAGCAAGGGATGGAAGGGTCGGGCATGGACGGCCGAAGAGGTGACGGGCAGACACGGGCATCGCGCAGGTTGCGGACCCTGCCTCGACGGCCGCCCCCATTGTAGTCCCCTGGCCCCCGCGCGCCAGTGCCGTCGGCTGGCATCCGACACGGGCGCAAGCCGATTTCGACCGATCCGCCCGACGCTGTTCTACACTTGTCCGGTGCAGCTTGTATCCTGAACTTCCCACGCCACGGTTGAACCATGTCACCTTCGATACCCACGCAGGCATTGTCCGAACTCAATCCGCTGCCCCGGCTGCTGATGGGGCCCGGCCCGATCAACGCAGATCCGCGCGTGCTGCGCGCGATGTCGGCGCAGTTGCTCGGGCAGTTCGACCCCCAGTTCCGCCAGTACATGCGCGATACCCAGGATCTCTATCGCGGCGTGTTCGAGACGTCCAACGCGCAGACCCTGTGCATCGACGGTACGGCGCGCTCGGCGATCGAGACCGTGATGGTGTCGCTGGTCGAGCCTGGCGACCGTGTGCTGGTGGCGAGCTTCGGACGGTTTGGCCAGCTGAAGGCCGAGATCGCGCGTCGGGTCGGCGCGCAAGTGCGGGTGATCGAGGCCGAATGGGGCACGGTGTTCGACCTGGCGCTGATCGAAGCCGAGATCCGCGCGTTCTCCCCGAAGCTGCTGGCCTGCTGCCAGGGCGACACTTCGACGACCATGCTCCAGCCGCTCTCCGAACTGGGCGCTCTGTGCAGGCGCCACGGTGTGATGCTCCAGGTCGATGCTACTGCATCGCTGTGCGGCACCCCCCTGCCGGTCGAAGCCTGGCAGATCGACTGCGTGACCGGAGCGCTGCAGAAATGCCTCGCGGGCCCGTCCGGCATCGCGCCGATCACGCTGTCCGACTCTCTGTGCGAGGTGATCATGCGGCGCCGCCACGTCGAGGAGGGATTGCGACCGGCCAACTACCAGCCAGGCGCCGGAGGCATCATCGCGTCGAACTACTTCGACCTCGCGATGATCATCGACTACTGGAGCGAGCGAGCGCTCAACCACCACACTGAAGCCACCTCCATGCTCTACGCGGCACGAGAATGCGCGCGCATCTTCCTGCAGGAGGGCCATGCGGCAGTGTTCGCAAGACATGCCCTCGCCAGCCGCGCGATCGTCGCAGCCCTAGAGGCGATGAACCTCAAGATCTTCGGCGACAAGGCGAACAAGATGCCAAACGTCACAGGCGTCTGGATACCGGAGGGCGTCAGCGGGGACCGTGTCCGCACCGCGATGCTGGACGAGTTCAACATCGAGATCGGCACCTCGTTCGGTCCGCTGCACGGACGCATCTGGCGCATCGGCGCGATGGGCTACAACGCGCGCCGCGATGCGGTGCTGACCACCCTGGCGGCCCTGGAAGCAGTACTCGCGGGCGAGCACCACCGGTTCACCCGCGGTGCGGGCGTCGACGCGGCACGTGCGGTGTACCAGGCCGGCTGAACGCGGCGGCAGCTGCCCGCGGTACGCGCCGAGGCGGCGTTCAGAGGCCCCGGTCGCGGTACGGGAACTCGGCTGGGCGCGGCAGCGCCTCGTCGCACCAGGAGCGAAGGGCAATGTCGCAGATCGCATAGCCCCAGTTGATCAGTCGCTCCTGCAGCTCATCGCGCATCGCGGTGAACAAGGTCGGCAGCGCCGCCAGCTCGGCCGCGCGCGCCGGCGGGCAGACAAGGCAGGTATCGGCAGGGTAGTCGGCAGTGGCCGCGCGCAGCGACCAGTAGGCGCCGGCATGTCGACCATCCCGGAAGGCCGACAACAACGCGTCCCTGGGCGCCACGCTCAACGAGTGCTGCAACACTTCGATCACACGCGCGGCCTGCTCGCTCTTGCCGTCGAAGGACGCCTCGTCGACCAGCGCGCCGCCCCCGTCGCTGACCCAAAGCGTCCTGCAGTCCTGTGCATCGGCCAGTGCGAGCGGATCGCACAGCATGCCGTCGGCCAGCTGCATCGCATGCGAGTCGCCGTCAATCGCGCTGCCACTCACGCGCAGCGCCGGAAACGCCGGCGGCATCGCGATCGATGCACAGACCGCGTCGGTCACCGGGTAGCTCGGATCTCCGATCGATATCGCCCCTGCACGGCTGCGTACTTCGTTGCCGAACACCAGGCGGCAGCCCGAGTTCAGCTGGCTGGCGCCGATCGACAGGCTCGGCCCCGATGGCAGGTCGCCGAACCGGACACCGCGGTAGAGCTCACGGTCGAGGTTGTGCGAGATCCATTCGCTCAGCGAGCGCGGGAACAGCAGGCCACCGACCACGGAACGCCCGTTCAGCGTCCGACCGGCCAGCGCGCGCAGCGGACCGACGATCTCGCGTCGGACAGAAGCCGGGGCGAAGCCGTCTGCTGACAGTCGCGACCACTGCACCGAGACCAGTGCGGCAACGATCGCGCCACCGGACACCCCGCAGACGCGGGTCGCGCGCGCGAGGAGTCCGGCCTCAGCGAGTCGCAGCACGGCCCCGGCATTGAACAGCACTGCGCGATAGCCACCACCGGAAAGGCACAGGGCAATGCCGGGATGATCGGATTCGGGAGTGGACGTCACGGCAGTGGAGATGCTCGAAGAGTGCAACGCAGGAGCTTACCGCGCGTCCACGCCTGCTGCCAGCCGTCTGGCGGCGAAGGCTCGGCTCCGGCCGGCCCCAGCGACTATCCATGGTACGCACGCCGACCGCAGGTCGCAGTCGCCTGATCCGCACTATCATTGCCGACCGGCCCGGGTCTCGGCGCGACCCGTCGTACGGGCGGATGTGCCTCGTGCCGCCCGGTGCCGCCGGATCCCCGCCTACCCGCAACTGCGAACGCTCTCCGATGCTCTCTCTCGCCCACGGGCTCCACTTCGAACAACTGTATCAACACGAAGGCCTCTGCGCGCTCGACGCAGCCTTCCTCGAATGGCTCGACGCCGGCGATGCCGGGCTGGGTGCCCGGCTGCGCTGTGCGCGCGAGGCACCGAACGCACTGGACGCTGCGGCCGAGGCTGCCCTGTTGATCGAGCTCTCGCCCTGGGTAGACGACTTCGTCGGCGAATTGTTCGGTATCGGCGAAGCCGTACGCGCGCTTTCGGCGCGCCACAGCGAGCTGGCGCCCCTTTACGAATGCAAACGCCAGTTCGTGCAGCGTCAGGCAGCGACCAAGGTGAAGGCGGAGGCGCTGGCCGGTTTCGATGCGGAAGCGGCAGCAGCCACGCTGGAGCGGTGGTTCGGCGAACCCTTCGGTGAGCTCGCATTCGCACGGCACGTGTCCGCATGGCAGGCAGACCCTGTGCACGCCGAACGCGTTGGCCTCGCCCTGCACTACGCTGCCTGGGCGCTCACCACGCCGGAAGGCCGGCGCCGCCATGCTGCCGGCGTGCTGTTCAAGACGCCGCACAAGACCGACCCGATGCACCTGGTCCCGGTCGAGACCGATACGTCGGGCGGCTACCAGGCATTCACGCTGGGCGAAGCGCACCAGCGGCATCGCGAGGGATTCGCGCTGACCGATCGCGGTACCGACCTGGTCGGTGCGCTCGACCAGGCGCACTACTGCATCTGGTGCCACCACCAGGGCAAGGACTCCTGCTCGAAGGGCCTGAAGGAAAAGCTCAAGGGTGACGCGGCGGCCATCGATGCGCTGCCTGCGGCCGCGCACTTCAAGAAGTCGCCGTTTGCGGTGACCCTGGCCGGCTGTCCGCTCGAGGAGCGAATTTCCGAGTTCCACGAAGTGAAAGCGATGGGACACGCGATCGGCGCGCTGGCCATGATCGCCATCGACAACCCGATGATGCCGGCCACTGGCCATCGGATCTGCAACGACTGCATGAAGGCCTGCATCTACCAGAAGACCGAACCGGTCAACATCCCGGAGTCGGAGACGCGCACGCTGAAGGACGTTCTGGAGCTGCCCTGGGGCTTCGAGATCTACAGCCTGCTGACGCGATGGAACCCGCTCGACCTCCGGCGGCCGCTGCCGCGCGCCTCCACCGGCCGCAAGGTCCTTGTGGTCGGTCTGGGTCCGGCCGGCTTCACGCTGGCACACCACCTGCTGAACGACGGCCATGTGGTCGCCGGCATCGACGGCCTGAAGATCGAGCCGCTGCCGCCGGAACTGTCCGGCGTAGATGGCCACGGTCGGCGGGTGCCCTTCCATCCGGTACGCGACGTGCAGGACCTGTACGAGTCGCTCGACGACCGGGTGATGGCCGGCTTTGGTGGCGTTGCCGAATACGGCATCACCGTGCGCTGGAACAAGAACTTCCTGAAGGTGATCCGGCTCGTGCTCGAGCGCCGCGCCGAGTTCGCGATGTTCGGCGGCGTGCGCTTCGGCGGCACGCTCACCGCGCAGGATGCGTTCGACCTCGGTTTCGACCATGTCGCGCTGGCCGCCGGTGCCGGCCGGCCGACCATCCTCGACATGCCCAACGGGCTGGCCCGCGGCGTGCGTACCGCCTCCGATTTCCTGATGGCGCTGCAGCTGACTGGTGCCGCCAAGGCCGATTCCATCGCCAACATGCAGCTGCGCCTGCCGGTGGTGGTGATCGGCGGCGGGCTTACTGCCGTCGACACTGCGACCGAATCGCTCGCCTACTATCCGGTGCAGGTCGAGAAGTTCCTGTCCCGCTTCGAGACGCTGGTGGCGGAGCAGGGCCGCGATGCAGTGCGCGCACGCTGGAACGCGGAGGAGCGCGTGATCGCCGACGAGTTCATCGCCCATGCAATGGCGATGCGCGCCGAACGCCAATCGGCCGCCAACGAGAGCCGCCCTCCCCGGCTCGCTGCGATGATCGCCGGCTGGGGCGGCGTCACGCTCGCCTATCGCAAGCGCCTGGTCGATTCGCCGTCATACACCCTGAACCACGAGGAGGTGCACAAGGCACTGGAGGAAGGCATCGTCTTCGCGGAAGGGCTGTCGCCGCTGCGCATCGATGTCGATGAAATGCAGCATGTGCAGTCGATCACAATGACCCGCCAGTCGCGGTCGGACGACGGCAACTGGGCCGATGCCGGGGACGTGCGGCTGCCAGCGCGTACCGTGCTGATCGCGGCCGGTACGAACCCGAACACGGTGCTGGCGCGGGAAGATGCGCAGACGTTCGTGCTCGACGGCCGCTATTTCAGGGCCTGCGATGAACAGGGCAATCCCGTGCGGCCCGAGCGGTCGATCTCCAAGCCGAAGCAGCCCAACGTATTCATGTCCCGCCGCGACGACGGCCGGTTCATCAGCTTCTTCGGCGACCTTCATCCGTCCTATTTCGGCAACGTGGTGAAGGCGATGGGTTCGGCCAAACAGGGCTACCCGACCGTCTCGCGCGTGCTCGCTGCGCTGCCCGCCTGCACGGCGCCGGACAGCATCGCCTTCCTCGATCGCCTGAACGACGAACTGCGCGCGACCGTGCATGCGGTCAACCGCCTGACGCCGACCATCATCGAGGTAGTGGTAAAGGCCCCGCGCGCGGCGTCCCGGTTCAGGCCGGGCCAGTTCTATCGCCTGCAGAACTACGAGATGAACGCCGCCAGGATCGACGGTACCCGTCTCGCGATGGAGGGCCTGGCGATGACCGGCGCATGGGTCGATCCGCAGCGCGGGCTGGTATCGACCATCGTGCTCGAGATGGGCGGCTCGTCGGACCTGTGCAAGACGTTGCGTCCCGGCGAGCCGATCGTGCTGATGGGGCCCACCGGCGAGCCGACCGAGATCGTCGCGGGCGAAACCGTCATGCTGGTAGGCGGCGGGCTGGGCAACGCGGTGCTGTTCTCTATCGGCCAGGCGCTGCGCGCCGCTGGATCGAAGGTGCTCTACTTCGCCGGATACAAGAAGCGCATCGACCGCTACAAGGTCGAGGAGATCGAGGCCGCGGCCGATACCGTGATCTGGTGCTGCGACGAGTCCCCGGGTTTCGAGCCCGGCCGGCCACAGGACAGGACCATCAGCGCCAACATCGTGGAGGCAATCGCAGCATATGCCGACGGCCGGCTCGGCGAAGCATCGATCCGGGTGGCCGACGTCGACCGTATCGTCGCGATCGGTTCCGACCGGATGATGGCTGCCGTCGGCGCGGCGCGGCACGGCGTGCTGGCGCGCCACCTGAAGTCGACCCACACGGCGATCGGTTCGATCAACTCGCCGATGCAGTGCATGATGAAGGAGATCTGTGCGCAGTGCCTTCAGCCCCACCGCGACCGCGAGACCGGCCGGATCACCTATGTCTTCTCGTGCTTCAACCAGGACCAGTCGCTCGACCGGGTGGACTTCCCGGCGCTGAACGAGCGGCTGCGCCAGAACTCGGTGCAGGAAAAACTCACTGCCCAGTGGATCGGCCGCTGTCTGTCCCGGCTGGAGCAACAACCGGCACCGGCAACGACCTGATTGGCGCAGTGCTCGTCCAGCCACGGTGCCAGCCGTTCCCAGCCGCGAGGCTGCTCAGCCGCCAGCAGCCTCGATCGTGTTGACCACCAGCATCGCCACCGTCATCGGACCCACACCGCCCGGCACTGGCGTCACGTAACCGGCCACCTGCTCGACCGAGCCGAAATCGATGTCGCCGACCAGTTTGCCGTCGGCGGTGCGGTTGATGCCGACGTCGAGGACGATCGCACCCGGCTTCACCATGTCGCCGGTGACGATGCCCGGACGGCCGACTGCGACCACCAGCACGTCGGCCCGGCGGGTGTGCGAGGCGAGGTCGAGCGTCTTCGACGTGCAGAGCGTGACGGTGGCGTCCCGCCCCAGCAGGAGCAGTCCCATGGGCTTCCCGACGGTATTGCTGCGCCCCACCACGACTGCATCCTTGCCGCTGAGCTTCGCGCCGATCGAATCGAGCATGCGCATCATGCCTGCGGGCGTGCACGGCGGGAACCGGGTGTGCCCGCCGAGCAGGTCGCCACGGTTCAGCGTATGAAAGCCGTCGACGTCCTTTGCGGCAAGTACCTCGGCGAGGATCGCAGCCTCGTCCAGTCCCGACGGCAGCGGCAGCTGCACCAGGATGCCGTGGATCGAACCGTCGTCGTTCAACCGGCGCACCACCTCGAGCACTTCGGCCTGGGACGTCGTGGCAGGCAGTTCGACCACCTCGGAATGGACGCCGACCGTGCCGCAGGCCCTGACCTTGTTGCGCACGTATGCGCGCGAGGCTGGGTTGTCGCCGACCAGCACCACCGCCAGCCCCGGACGGATCCCGCGCGCCGCGAGCGCGTCCACCCTGGTACGGCACTCCGCGAGTACCTGTTCGGCGAGCGCCTTGCCGTCAATCCGCTGTGCAGCCATCGTTGCCTGTCCCGTCATTCGATCCGCGCGGACTTTAGTGCAAAAACGCGGGTCCCGGCAACTGCAGCCCCGGCAGCGCCGTCAGCGGCGCGCGGACAGCGCGATGATCGCGACAACGCGCCGACCCCGCTGGTCGAAGCGCAGTTCGGTGCACACCGAGCGTACGAGTTCCAGGCCGCGGCCGCGCCGTACCGCATCCGCACCGCCGAGTCCGGCCAGCCGGGCTTCCAGGCTTTCAATGTCGAAGCCGGCACCGGAATCCTCGATCTCGATCTGCAGGTACTCGCTACCGCCGAACGGCTCGACGGCGGCCTTGATCCACAGACTGCCCGACGACAGCCCGGCCAGCCTGGCCGCCCGGTCTTCGCGAAACCGCTCACGGCCGCCGGGCATGTCGAGTACGGCTGGGTCCAGGCCGAGCACGCCGTAGTCGAGCGCGTTGGCGAGCAATTCCGACAGCACGCAGTACACGTTCGAGCGCAGGCTGCGGGGAATTCCGAGCTGCTCGACCACGCTGCTGGCGAACGGTGCCAGCGTAAGCTTGCGCAATTGCGTCGGACCCAGCCGCATCTCCAGTGCCCAGTGCGACGTGCGCGCGCTGCCTGGTGCCGCGGGCATTCCGACAGCGCCTGCAGGCGCTTCGACGACAGGCTCGGCAAGCGGCTCGAGCAGGCAATCGACCAGCAGCACGGACGCATCGTCCTCCAGGGCGCGTCCGCCGGTGAACGCCTGGAGGCGACTGATGACCCGGGACAGCCGGGACGGGGCCTCGCCGCGCACTGCCTCGAGCAGCTCGCGGTCGCCGAAGCGGTGCTTGCCGTCCTGCCCGAGGGCCTCCGAAAGGCCATCGGATACGACCATCAACTGGGACTGCTCCCGATACGAAAACCGCTCGATCGTGCTGTCGAAGTCCTTGTCGTCGAGGATGCCGAGCGCCATGTGGCGCGAGCGCCAGATATGCTCCATGCAACCGTCGCTGCCCAGCAGCATGACGGGCGGACACCCTCCGTTCCACAATTCGACAACCCGATCGCGCATGTCGATCGAGGCAGCCGCGCAGGCGACGAAGCGGTCGGCAGGCATGCAGCTGCGCAGCTTCCGGTTCATCTCGGTGACGATGCTCGCAATGTCGAAACCGCGGTCGGTCATGCGGTGGAACACCTCGCTGACCGGCAGCACGGAGATCGCCGCAGCCAGGCCGTGGCCGGTTCCGTCGGCCAGCAGCACGTTGATCCGGTCATCCGGCGAGCGCGCGACGGCAACGACGTCGCCGCTCAGGTGGTGCGCGGGCGATACCCAGGCATGCATCAGGCGCTCGGCCAGCGGATCGAGGCCTTCCAGCCGCGAGATCAGGTAGCTCGCGATGCGCTGCTCCTCCTCGGCCTCGTCCTGGTGCCGCATGAGCATGGTGCGCTGCGCCTGGGTGCGCTCGACATACGCGCCCATGCGCAGGTACATCCGCAGCCGGGCACCGAGCCATCCCGCGCTGAGCGGCAACTGCAGGAAGTCGTCCGCGAGCCTGTGAAGGCGTTCGATGTCCGCTTCGCCGGCGGACGCCGGCACCAGCGCGACGAGCGTCCACGGACACGCTGGTCGGCTGTCCATCCGACGTTCCGCAAGCGCGCGCAGCGGACCATCTCCGGCCGACATCGCGCACAGCACGACGGCGGCCTCGCCGCGATCGGCCAGTTCCACTGCCTCGGCGGCGGACGATACGGCCAGCAGCCGCGCTCCGTTCGCCTCGAGCATCGCCTGCAAGTCGCGTCGCACGACCGGATCGCTGTCGATGAGGATCACGCCGGCCCGGGCAGCCTTTTCAGGCGCTGCGTGACCGGCAGGCAGCGGCGGAGAGGTCAGGTCCATCCTGGGTCAACCCTGGTAAGGACAGGCGGGCGGCATCGTAGTCACGGCCGCAGCCCGTGCCGACTACTGGATCGTGAACAGCTTCTTGAAGTTCGCGATGTCGAGAATCTGCTGTACCACGCCGTGGCAGTTGCTCAGGATCACCGTCTTGTGGGTGCCGCTCGCCTGGTCGCGAAGCAGCAGGAGCATGCCCAGCGCTGCGCTGTCCAGGTAGTCGACGTTGCCGAGGTCGATCTCGATCGCCGAGATCTCGCTCGAGCCGATCTGACCTTCATAGGCCGACTTGAAGATGCGATGGGCATTGAAGTCGAAACGGCCTGACAGCGATATCCGTACACGTTCGTTGATGACGCTGACTCGAGTCTGCATGAAAGCTCCTTGGAAAGTGGATGCCGGGTGGCATGGACGGTAGAGAAAACGGCTGTAGAGCAGCCGGGGGATCAGACCCTGTTCTGACGACCACCTCTTGCGGTGATCTGACCGATGACGGCGCGGGCGATCGACTTCAGCGGCAGGACCTCATCGACCCCGCCGCTGTTTATGGCTTCCTTCGGCATGCCGAACACGACGCAGCTTTCCTCGTCCTGCGCGATGTTCCACGCACCGGCATCGCGCATCTCGCGCATCCCGGCCGCGCCATCGCGCCCCATCCCGGTGAGTATCACCCCGATCGCGCTGCGGCCGACATGTGTCGCGGCGGAGCGGAACAGGACATCGACCGAAGGGCGATGGCGATTGACCGGCTCCGACTGCGACAGCGCCGTCACGTAGTTCGCGCCGCTTCGACGTAGCAGGAGATGCGAATGCCCGGGCGCGATGTACGCATGCCCGGGCAGCACCCGCTCTCCGTCCTCGGCTTCCTTGACGGTGATCCGGCACAGTCCGTCGAGCCTGCGCGCGAACGAGCGGGTAAACGCTTCCGGCATATGCTGTGCGATCAGGATGCCGGGGATATCCGGCGGGAGAGGTTCAAGCAACTCGCGGAGGGCCTCGGTACCGCCGGTCGACGCACCGACGATGATCAGTTTCTCTGTCGACCATCCGGACACCGGCCGGGACGGCAGCGCCTCCAATGCACCGTCCGCGGGCTCGGACGCAGGCGCCACGAGCTTTCGCACCCGCGCCACCGAAGCCGCGCGGATCTTGTCGGCGATCTCGCCAGCATATTCCTGCATGCCATGCACGATATCGATCCGGGGCTTCGCGACAAAATCGACCGCGCCCAGTTCGAGCGCGCGCAGCGTCGTCTCCGACCCCCGTTCGGTCAGCGTCGACACCATCACCACCGGCGTCGGCTTCAACCGCATCAGCTTTTCCAGGAAGGCGAGGCCGTCCATCCTGGGCATTTCGACATCGAGCGTGATCACGTCCGGGTTGAGCGCCCGGATCTGTTCCCGTGCGACGAGCGGATCCGGCGCCTGGGCCACCACTTCCATGTCTGGCTGCGAATTGATGATCTCGGTCAGCACGCGCCTGATCAGTGCGGAGTCGTCGACGACGACCACGCGGATGCGGGCGCGTACCCCGGGCTGGGACGGAGGCGTCGCGGAATTCATCAGAAAAGCTCCACCGCCCCGCTGGCCGGCCTGGTGACCAGGCGCCGGCTGTACTCGCGCTCACGCGCGATCAGGCCTTTGTCGTTGGCGCTCTTCAGCTTGCGCACCATGGCCCGCCCGGTGCGGGGAAAGAAGTACACTTTCCTCGGATAGATGTCCTCGAGGTCCTGGGCCCTGACCGGGATACCCTCCGTGTTCAGGAATGCGCGCACGAAGGCCGCATTGCGCGGCCCGACGTTGGCCACCGTCAGCCCTTCGAGTACATTGCCGCCGCCGAAGACCTTGGCCTCCAGGCTGGCGCGGCGTGCACCCTGCTTGAGGATGGTGTTGATCAGCACCTCCATCGCATATGTGCCGTAGCGGGCGGAGGCATTGGCGACCTCATCGGCGTTTCCGCCTTCGGGCAGCATGAAATGGTTCATGCCCCCGACGCCGGTCTGGGGATCGCGGATGCACGCGGCCACGCAGGACCCGAGCACGGTCACCAGCACCATGTCGCTGCCCGTGACATAGAACTCGCCTGGCAGCAGCTTCGCGGCGGGGGCCTCGAAGGTATGGTCGAAGTACAGCGTCTTCGCAAACCCTTCGATGGTCTCGGGGCGCTCATGGCTCATGCAGTCTCCGCGCGGGCGTGCGCCAGTTCGTAGACCGTCTTGGCCCGCAGCCGGAACAGGTCTGCCGCATGGTAGAAGTTCTCCGAGTGACCGGCGAACAACAGGCCATCCGGCCTGAGCAGCGGCGCGAACCGCTGCAGGATGCCGTGCTGCGTGGGCTTGTCGAAATAGATCATCACGTTGCGACAGAAGATCGCGTCGAACGGACCAGTGACCGGATAGCTCGCCTCTAGCAGGTTGACCTGCTCGAAACGGACGAGCGCCGCCAGTTCGGGGCGCACCCGCACCATCCCTTCGTTCGCGCCGGAACCGCGCAGGAAGAAGCGCCGGAGGCGCTCGGGAGCCATCCGATCGACCCGATCCATCGTGTAGACACCTGCCTGTGCCTTCGCGAGGACGGCGGTATCGACATCGCTCGCGATGATCTTCACACGTGGCGCCATCGTTCCGCAGGCCTCGATCGCACTGATCGCCATCGAGTATGCTTCCTCGCCGGTCGAGCAGGCGGAACACCAGAGCGACACCTCGCGCGTCGCACTCGCCCGCCGGATCAGCCCCTCGAGTTCGACGAAGTGATGGGCTTCCCGGAAGAACGCGGTGAGGTTCGTGGTCAGCGCATTGGTGAAAGCTTCCCACTCGGGGCCGCGCGGCCCCTCGAGCAGGCGCAGGTAATCGCGAAAACTGGACAGATTGTTCGATCGCAGACGGCGAGCCAGCCGGCTGTACACCATCTCCATCTTGCCCGGGTTGAGCTGTATGCCGGCGTGGTCGTAGATCAGCCGGCGGATACGCTCGAAATCATCCCGGGTGAAGGAGAACTCCTTGCGAACCGGATGTGCATCGACATCCGGCTCGTTGGAGCGTACTGGCGCAATCGGCATGGTTCTGTCTTCGCTCTTCGTACCGCTCAGTGGACCGAGGCTGTCTCGTCGATCAGGGCCATGTCGCGGCTGGTCATCAGTCGCTCGATGTCCACCAGGATCAACATGCGCTCGCCCGCCGTGCCCAGGCCGATGATGTACTCGGTATCCAGGCCGGCACCGAACTCCGGTGCCGGACGGATCTGCGAGCCGTCCAGTTCCTGTACGTCCGACACCCCGTCGACCACGATGCCCATCACACGGCCTGCGATGTTCAGGATGATCACCACGGTGAAGGGGTCGTAGGTAACGCTGCCCAGGCTGAACTTGATGCGCAGGTCGACGATCGGGACGATCACGCCTCGCAGGTTGATGACGCCCTTGATGAAATCCGGCGTGTTTGCGATCGCGGTGACCGCATCGTAGCCGCGGATCTCCTGCACCTTCAGGATCTCGACCCCATACTCTTCAGCACCGAGCTTGAACGTCAGGAATTCGCTGGTGCCCGAGGGGACCGCAGCAGTGGCAGCGGTTCCTCCGATTGCCGAGGGTGCTCGATTGATGTTGCTCATATGCGTTTCTCCAGGCTGCGGTTGTTCAGAACTCTTCCCACGATTCATCGGCGTTCACGGCCCTGGCGGGTCGCGCCAGGGGCGCTGCTTCCACAGGCCGGGCGACCTCTGCCGCCGGCGCCGATACAGGCACGGGCGACGATGCCGACGGCTTCAGGCGCGAAACGTTCTTGGCGCGATTCGGACCGCGACGCTCGGCGCCGCTGTAGGCCACCGGCGCTGCATCCTCGGACAGCCGGAACACGGACACCGTATCGGCCAGCACCTCCGCCTGCTCCTGCAGCGATTCGGCTGCGGCCGCGGCCTCTTCGACCAGCGCCGCGTTCTGCTGAGTCACCTCGTCCATCTGCGTGACGGCGGTATTCACCTGCTCGATGCCGGAGCTCTGCTCCATCGAGGCAGCCGAGATCTCCGCCATGATGTCGGTGACACGCTTGACCTGGTGCACCACCTCCTGGATGGTCTTTCCCGCCTCGCCGACCAGCTTCGAACCACCCTCGACCTTCTGTACCGAGTCGCCGATCAGCGCCTTGATCTCGCGCGCTGCCGCGGCCGAGCGCTGTGCAAGGTTGCGCACCTCGCTCGCCACCACCGCGAAGCCCCGGCCCTGCTCGCCGGCACGGGCCGCTTCCACCGCCGCGTTCAGCGCAAGGATGTTGGTCTGGAACGCAATGCCGTCGATCACGCCGATGATGTCGGAGATCTTCTTCGATGCGGTAGTGATCTCGTCCATCGTGCGCACCACCTCGCCGACGACCGAGCCGCCGCGTACCGCGACTTCCGAGGCGCCGATCGCCAGCTGGTTCGCCTGCTTCGCGTTCTCGCTGTTCTGCTTCACCGTCGAGGTCAGCTCTTCCATGCTGGAAGCGGTCTCCTCGAGGCTCGACGCCTGCTCTTCCGTGCGCTGCGAGAGATCGGTGTTGCCCTGCGCGATCTCCTTCGCCGCGGTGTTGATCGACTCGGTCGCTTCCTTGATCTGCCCGACGATGGTGACCAGGCTGCTCTGCACCGCGTCCACCGCCGCCGTGATCTCGGCCTTCTTGCCCGGCAAGCGGTCCATCTTCGGCGTGAGGTCGCCCTTCGAGTATGCGCTGATGATCTCCACGACCCGGTACTTCACCGCGATGTGGGCGGCCACGAGGTCATTCACCGACTCCGCAACCTGCCGGAACGTCCCCGGGAACGCGTCTGCCTGGATCCTGTGGTCGATCCAGCCTTCCTCGTGCTGCCTTGCCATCTCGGCCTGCGCGGACACCAGCGCTTCGATGACGCCGGTCATCGCCCGCATCGACTGCATCAGCGCAGCCGCTTCGTCGCGTCCGTCGACTTCGATGCGAGTGGTCAGGTCGCCGGCTGCAATCGCGTCTGCGGCGGCAACCGCCTTGCGCAACGGGTGGGTGACCGAGCGTGTGATCAACCACGCTGCCAGCAGACCGATCACCAGAGTCGCGATCAGTACATAAGACAGCGTTCGCACCCCCTCTTCGTGTGCGGCGTGCGCAGAGGCCACTGCCTCGTCGGAGATCTTCGTGTTGTACACGATCACATCCGTAAGCGCCTTCGACACGAGGCCGAACATCGTGAAGGAATCCGTAGTCATGACGGCTTCCGCCTCCATCCGGCCCTTCGAGCCACTGGCCAGTTGCGGCAGCAGCTTCTGCTCCTCCATCCTCAAGTAGCCCTGCAACGCCTCTTCGTATGCCTTGAACAGGGGCTCCTCCGCGGTACCGACCAGCAGGAAGCCATCCTTCCGGTAGGTAGCGGCCAGTTTCAACAGCGCTTCACGCGCGCTGGCCATCTCCTGCATCCCCTGATTTCGTCCTTCGTCAGTGGAGCTGTATGTGGCCCGCAGACCCCAGCGCCGATACTGGTCCTGCTTGCCCTGAATTTCGCCGAGCATCGTGATGCTCGGCAGGATGTTGCCGCCGATAGCATCGAGTTGGACCGCCTGTTTCGCCATGCTCGCGTAACCCACCCAGGCGAGTACGACGCACAGCACCAGCACGAGACCGAAACCCGCTGCAAGCCGGGTACCCACCTTCACCGATTGCATCTTCATCTGCACTTCTCCGTTTCGTACGATCATGTTCAGCGCCGGAACTGCCGCTGGCACTGCATCCGGTTCCGGCGCACCTTCAGGCTGCGTGCGCGAGGCCGTTTCCGGTCCGCATCACAGCGGGTACATCCACGATCAGGGCCACCCTTCCGTCACCCATGATGGTTGCGCCCGACACCCCGTTGACCTTCCGGTAGTTCGTCTCCAGGCTCTTGATCACGACCTGGTGCTGTCCCAGCAACTCGTCCACGCAAAGCGCCGCCTTCTGGCCCGCCGCGTCGACGATCACCATCACCGGCATCTCGGCTGCTGGCGCATCGGCTGCGCAGAACAAGCGACGCAGTTCGATCACGTTCAGGTACTCGCCGCGCACCGCGATGGTCCGTGCCCGACCGCCAACGGTACGGATAGCCTCCTTGCCTGGCCGGATCGATTCCACGATCGAGTTCAGCGGCAGGATCAGCGTGCTGCCGCCCACCTTGACCGACAACCCGTCGAGAATCGCCATCGTCAGCGGCAGCCGGATCGCGATTCGCGTACCCTGGCCGGCCTTCGATTCGATCGATACGCTGCCGTTCATCTCGGCGATGTTCCGCTTCACCACGTCCATCCCGACGCCACGGCCGGATACGTCGGTGATCACATCGGCGGTCGAAAAACCCGGCTCGAAGATGAGCTGCCACACCTCCCCGTCGGTCATACCGTCATTTGCCGGCAAGCCGCGTTCGCGCGCCTTCTGCAGGATCCGCTCGCGGTTGAGGCCACCGCCGTCGTCGCTCACCTCGATCACGATGCTGCCGCCCTGATGCATCGCGTTCAGGGTGATGGTTCCGGTCGCCGGCTTGCCTGCGGCCACGCGAACCTCCGGTGCCTCGATGCCATGGTCCAGGCTGTTGCGCACGAGATGGGTCAGCGGGTCGGCGATCTTCTCGATCAGGCCCTTGTCCAGTTCCGCACTCTCGCCGCAGGTACGCAAATCGACCTGCTTGCCGAGCTTGCTGGCGAGGTCGCGTACCACGCGCGGGAAGCGGCTGAACACGAACGAAATCGGCAACATGCGGATCGACATCACCGCTTCCTGCAGGTCGCGGGTGTTGCGCCCGAGCAGGCCCAGCCCGGCGAGCAGGCGCTCGTTGGCGGCCTGATCGAGCGCACTGGCCGACTGCATCAGCATCGACTGAGTGATCACCAGTTCGCTCACCAGGTTCATCAACATGTCGACCTTCTCGACGCCGACCCGGATCGAGGCACTGTCGGCTGCAGTCGTCACCTGCTTGTCGGTCGCCCGCCGGCCTGCGCGCACCGGCGCGTCCGCTGCCCGGTCCGACACCCTCCGGCCGACCGACGCAGGGCCTGTGGTCGGCGCTGTCGAGGCGCCATGGGGCGCAGCCGCCGCAGGCGCGCCTGGCGCTTCGTCGAAGAAACCGAAACCCTGCGTTTCAGCTTCACCTGCAGCTGACGCGGCCGGCACACCGGGCGCATCGTCGAAGAAGCCGAATCCCTCGTCCGGATCTGCGTCGCCACTGGCCGCAGTCATGCCGCCCGCGATGCCCGGACCCGCCTCATCGTCGTCGAAGAAACCATAGGCTGCCTCGGCGGCGGCAGGCACCTGGGGCAGATCGGACGCAGGCAGTACTTCGCCAGGCAGCACGACCGAGACCTCGACATCCTCGGGCGGGACGACGAACTCGAACAGTTCGCGCACGGCCGCTTCTGCCACGGCGGCGGTGAGAACCATGCGCCAGGTACGGGGCGCCGGCCGAGGGCTAGGCGAGTGGCGATCATCCGGCTCGGCGGTGACTTCCAGCGAGCCCAGCGAACGCAGTTCCCCGATCAGCCCTTCGATGACGGCCTCGTCGACCGCGTCGGAATGCACGGCGATGTCGAAGCGGGCAAGCGGTATGCGAGACGCATCCGGCGCTGCGGGCGCGGACGGTGGGGACGCCTGTCCGGTCCCGGCATCGCCGGGTGCATGGCCATCGGCCCCTGCCAGCACGTCGAGCCACTTCATCACGCCCTCGGCCGCATCGGCATCGAGCTCGCTGGTCGACTCCCCCCGACGCTCGGCGAGTTGAGCCGCGATCACATCCTTGGCATGGAGAAAGGCATCGATCATCTCCGGGCGCAAGGCGATCTCCTCCTTGCGCAGGCGATCGAGCAGGGTTTCCAGGGAGTGCGTGGTGTTCGCGATATCGGTGAAACCAAACGTCCCCGCTCCGCCCTTGATCGAGTGGGCTGCACGGAAGATTGCATTGAGCTGCTCGGGATCCGGGTCGGACGGATCGAGTTCGAGAAGCAGGTTCTCCATGCTTGCGAGGTGTTCCGCGCATTCTTCGAAGAACACCTGGAAGAACTGGCTAATGTCTATCGACATCGGGTTTTCCTGTCGTCGGGTTGAGGTCTGTACGTCCGGAGCGCCTGCGCGCTTCAGCCGATGACCTTCTTGACGACCTCCAGCAGCTTCGCCGGGTCGAACGGCTTGACGAGCCAGCCGGTTGCGCCCGCCGCCTTGCCCTGGGCCTTCATCTGGTCGCTGGACTCGGTGGTAAGCATCAGGATCGGCGTGCTCTTGTGCTGGGGAAGCGCGCGCAGCTCCTTGACGAGCGAAATGCCATCCATCCTCGGCATGTTCTGGTCGGTCAGCACCAGGCTGACCGCCTTCGTCTTGGCCTTCTCCAGACCGTCCTGCCCGTCGACCGCCTCTATCACGTCATACCCGGCGCTCTTCAGGGTAAACACAACCATCTGCCGTATCGATGCGGAATCATCCACTGCAAGGATCATCTTCGCCATGTTGTCTCAGCCCGTATTCAGTCTTGCTCAGAAAAGGTCAATATCGCCGCCGGCCATCTGTTTCTGGGCGACCGGATTGCGTGCCTCCATGGCATCGGTCCGCGCGACCAACTCTGCCACCACTTCCTCCACTGGCGGCCTGCCCGGCACAGCCGAAAACTCGCGCCCGATCGCCTCGAACAGATGCTCGACCACCTCCACCCGCCCCTGGCAGTTCGCCAGCAGCTGCGTGGTAATGTCCTGGAACTGCAGTGCCGTGACCGCCTTGCCGACGCGCGATTCCATGTCGCCAGCCAGTTCGGAGGTACGCGCCATGGCGCGCGCCAGTTCCTCGTTGATCTGTGCCACCTGCGTCGTCATGTCGTCGGCCTCGCGCTTTGCATGCAGCGCGAACGTCATGTCCTGAGAAGCCATCGAATGGATCGCCTTCTCGGCTTCGTTCAGCGATTCGCAGACCTGTCCGATCTCCTGGCGGATCTGGTCGCTGAAATGGTGGGTGCGCCCGGAGAGCTTGCGTACCTCGTCCGCGACAACCGCAAAGCCACGCCCGGCCTCGCCGGCACGTGCCGCTTCGATCGCCGCATTGAGGGCCAGCAGGTTGGTCTGCTTGGAGATGCCCTCCACCTCGGCGAGGATCGAAAGGGCGCTCTTGATCTGAGTGTCGACGGTTTCCATCTGCCCCACCAGCTTCATGCCGACCTGGCTGTTGTTCAGGATGTTCTGAACCAGCGCCTGCATCGCAGAAGAAGAGTGTTCGACGAACCGTTCGAAGGTGATGCGCTCGCCGGTCGCATTGCCGTTCGGACTGCCGGCGGTGATCGCCAGCGTGATGCGCTGTTGTTCCTGCGTCAGTTCGTGCATCTGGCTGAAGCTGTCGGCGAGGCTGGTGACGGCTTCCTGCAGCAGCCCGCTGGTCCGGCCGATGTCGTCACCGACGGCCTGAACGCCGTGGGCGATTGCGTCGCGGTGGACAGAGAACGCCCGTCCGAGGGGGGTGGCAGCGAGGCCGCTACCGTAGGCCTCGACCCCAGCCACGGCGCGATCGGCCGGCGCGGGGCCGTGCGTGCGAAGCAGCAGCATGGAGGTCGACACGGCGAGCAGGGCCAGCAGGCCGGGCAAGGCCTGCCAGGGCAGTGACATCGCCACCAGCCAGACGGCCTGAGCCACGCAGGCCGCTGCGGCGCACACCAGGGTCGCCGTCAGGTAGCCGGACAATGGCCGGGAAACGGACGAAGAATGCATCGTGCCTCCAGATCAAGTGGACCTGTTAGCGGCAGCGCGATGCACAACTTGAGCGGTCCGGCGACAGCCTTTCCGAAAGGCCCGCCTGCGGCCGAACGCCGGCCCGCCGCCCTTCAGATCGACATCATCCGACCGTCAGCGCCCCCCTGTAGGCGGGGTCAGAACTCCCTTGCCAGGGCTCGCGGGACGCGGCGCGGGTGCTGGCTCACTACCCAGAACCTGGATGAACAATTCATCCTGCCGGATCATGCCCAGTTCGGCGCGTGCCCGCTCCTCGATCGCCTCGTACCCGGTCTTCAGGTCACGGACTTCCGCGTCGAGCGTCTCGTTACGGTGCAGCAGGCGCCCGTTCACCTCACGCTGGGCAACGAGCCGGCGATCGACCTCCCAGACTCGCAGCCAGCTGCCCTTGCCGATCCAGAGCGGCACCTGCAGCAAGGCAATCAGCACGGCGAGCCCCAGACTGAGCAGTCTCATCGATGGTCCCCGATGCGGGAAAACGCCGCCCCGTGCGGCCGGGGACGGCAGGCGAGCATCACCGCAGCTGACGGAACGCGGATCGGCCACCATATGCGGCGGCATCACCCAGGTCTTCCTGGATGCGCAGCAGCTGGTTGTACTTGGCGATGCGGTCCGACCGGGACAGCGATCCGGTCTTTATCTGAAGCACGTTGGTGGCCACCGAGATATCGGCGATCGTGGTGTCCTCCGTCTCGCCCGAGCGGTGCGAGATCACCGACGCGTAGGCCGAACGGCGCGCAAGGTCGACGGCCTCGAGCGTTTCGCTCAGGGTGCCGATCTGGTTGACCTTGATCAGGATCGCGTTGGCCACACCTGCGTCGATACCCTGTTGGAGGATGCGGCTGTTGGTGACGAACAGGTCGTCGCCGACCAGTTGCACCTTGTCGCCCAGCCGGTCGGTCAACAGCTTCCAGCCGCTCCAGTCGGCCTCGTCCATCCCGTCCTCGATGCTGATGATCGGATACTTGGCAACCCAGCGGCCGAGGTAATCGGCAAACTCGCCAGCGCCGAGTATCGCCCGTTCGGATGCCAGCCGGTACTTGCCGTCCTCGTGGAACTCGGAACTCGCACAATCGAGCGCGAGGGCGATGTCCTCGCCGGGCCGGTACCCGGCCTTCTCGATCGCCTCCAGCACCAGCTCGATTGCCGACTCGTTGTTGGGCAGGTCGGGCGCGAAGCCACCCTCGTCGCCAACCCCGGTCGAAAGCCCACGGCCGTCGATCAGCTTCTTCAACGTCTGGAACACCTCCGCGCCGTAGCGCAGCGCCTCGGAGAAGCTCGGCGCGCCCAACGGCACGATCATGAACTCCTGCATGTCGAGATTGTTGTTCGCGTGCGCCCCGCCGTTGATCACGTTCATCATCGGCACCGGCAACCGCATCGGCCCAGCACCCCCGAGGTACCGATACAGCGGCAGGCCGGATTCCTCGGCTGCGGCGCGCGCCACGGCCATCGACACGGCAAGCAGCGCGTTGGCGCCGAGGCGGCCCTTGTTGTCAGTGCCGTCGAGCTCGATCAGCGCACGGTCGATGAACCCCTGCTCGACCGCGTCCAGCCCGATGATCGCCTCGCAGATCTCGGTGTTCACGTGCTCGACTGCCTTGAGTACGCCCTTGCCGCCATAGCGCGCCTGGTCGCCGTCGCGCATCTCGAGGGCTTCCTTGGCTCCCGTCGAGGCACCTGATGGCACGGCCGCGCGGCCCATCACGCCCGATTCGAGGAGTACATCGGCCTCGACTGTCGGGTTACCACGGGAATCGAGGATCTCGCGCGCGACCACCTCTACGATTGCACTCATCGCTGTTCTCTCAAGGCTGTGTTTCTGGGTTCCGGGAGGCCGTCCGGATCGCGGTTCAACGCGTGATCCGGCGTTCCGCGAGCGGCCTCGACTTGACCTGCGCATCGAGCGCGGCCAGCGTCTCGAGCAGTTCCGGCATCAATCCGAGGGGCCAGGCATTAGGACCGTCGGACAGCGCCTGTTCAGGACGTGGATGCGTCTCCATGAAAATGCCGGAGATGCCGGCCGCCACCGCCGCACGCGCCAGCACCGGCACGAATTCACGCTGCCCGCCGCTGGAGGTGCCCTGCCCGCCCGGCAACTGCACCGAATGCGTTGCATCGAACACGACCGGGCAACCGGTGTCGCGCATGATCGCGAGCGATCGCATGTCGGACACCAGGTTCTGGTAACCGAAGGAAAAACCGCGCTCGCAAACCATGATGTTGTCGACACCGCTCGCCGCGCGCGCCTTGTCGACCACGTTACCCATTTCCTGGGGCGACAGGAACTGGCCCTTCTTGATATTGACCACCCGGCCGGCGCTGGCAACTGCCTGGATGAAATCCGTCTGTCGGCAGAGGAAAGCGGGCGTCTGCAACACGTCGACTGCTGCCGCCACCTCGGCCACGTCCGCCGCCTCGTGGACATCGGTCAGTACCGGCAGGCCGAAGGTACTGCGCACACCAGACAGGATCTCGAGGCCCTTCTGCATGCCGGGCCCGCGGAAGGACTTCCCCGAACTGCGGTTGGCCTTGTCGTAGGACGCCTTGAAGATCAGCGGAATGCCGAGCGGCGCGACGATCTCCTTCAGGCGACCGGCAATCTCCTCGACCAGATCGCGCGACTCGACCACGCACGGGCCGGCGATCAGGAACAGCGGTCGGTCGAGGCCAGCCTCGAAGCCGCAGAGTTTCATCAGGCTGCCGCCGGTGCCGCGACGCCGCAGGCTGCCGCCTGCACCTGCTCGGCGCGCACGATCGCCGCCCTGACGAATGCGGTAAAGAGCGGATGCCCGGCTCGCGGCGTGGAATTGAACTCGGGGTGGAACTGCACACCCACGAAGAACGGATGCGCAGGAAGTTCCATCATCTCGGGCAACGACTCGCTCGGGGTGCGCGCGGACACCTTGTACCCGGCCGCTTCCAGCTGGGGCACATATGCATTGTTCACCTCGTATCGGTGCCGATGCCGTTCGTTCACCTCCGCGCCGTAGATGCGCGCGGCGAGCGTGCCCGCCAGCACCGGGCAGCGCTGCGCACCCAGGCGCATCGTGCCGCCGAGATCGGACTTCTCGGTGCGCTTTTCGATCTGCCCGGTACGGTCCTTCCACTCGGTGATAAGCGCGACCACCGGGTGAGCCGTGTCGGGATCGAACTCGGTGGAGTTTGCTCCGGTCAGCCCGCAGACATTTCGTGCGAACTCGATCGTGGCCAGTTGCATGCCCAGGCAGATGCCGAGGTAGGGCACCCCGCGTTCGCGTGCGAAGCGGATCGCCTGGATCTTGCCTTCAGTGCCACGCTTGCCGAAGCCGCCCGGGACGAGGATCGCATCGAGATGATCGAGCGAAGACGCGGCGCCGCTTTCGATCTGCTCGGAGTCGACGTACTCGATCACCACGCGCGTACGGGTCTTGATGCCGGCGTGGTTGAGCGCTTCGTTCAGGGACTTGTAGGAGTCGGACAGGTCGACGTACTTGCCGACCATGCCGATGCGGACCGTCCGCTCGGGATGCTCGAGACCGTGCACGAGGGCGTCCCAGTCGGCAAGGTCAGCAGCCCCTGCCTTCAGCCCGAGCACGTCGCAGACGATCTGGTCGAGCCCCTGCTTGTGCAGCATCGAAGGGATCTTGTAGATCGAGTCGGCATCCCAGACCGATATCACCGAGTCAAGCTGCACATTCGAGAACAACGAGATCTTCGCTCGCTCGTCCTCCGGGATCGGGCGGTCGGCCCGGCACAGCAGCACGTCCGGAGAGATGCCGATCTCGCGCAGCTTCTGGACGCTGTGCTGCGTCGGCTTGGTCTTCAGTTCACCCGCCGACGGGATGAAAGGAACCAGCGTGAGGTGCACGAAACAGCAGGATCCGCGGCCGAGCCGCAGGCTCATCTGTCTTGCGGCTTCGACGAAGGGCAGCGATTCGATGTCGCCGACCGTGCCGCCGATCTCGATGATCGCGACATCGGCTTCGCCGCTCCAGGCCGCACGGGCGCCGCGTTCGATGAAGTCCTGGATCTCGTTGGTGATGTGCGGAATCACCTGAACGGTCTTGCCGAGGTACTCGCCGCGCCGTTCCTTCTTGATCACCGACTCGTAGATCTGGCCGGTAGTGAAGTTGTTCACCCGCCGCATCCGGGTAGACACGAACCGCTCGTAGTGCCCGAGGTCGAGATCGGTCTCGGCACCGTCCTCGGTCACGAACACCT